>CANPWF010000116.1 GCA_947581885.1 uncultured Clostridia bacterium | reverse complement strand
CCCTCGTTAGGACGGAGGTCACCCTCGAGTTGGGGGAGAGCAGCACGCTCATCGCTACCGTCGAGCCGCAGAACGCCGTCAACAAGGAGGTGTTCTGGGATGTCACCGAGGATGAGATCGTCACGGTGACGCAGGAGGGCGTCATCACGGCGGTGGGCTACGGGAGCGCCACGGTCACGGTCAGCACCGTCAGCGGCGGATTCTCCGCCCAGTGCCGCGTCACGGTCGCCCGCCACGTCAGCGCCCTCCGCCTCGATGCCGAAGCCGTCACCGTCGTGGCAAACGGCGCGCCGCGGGAGGTCGCCGTCTCCTTCTCCCCGGCAGACGCCACGAACCTCGGCTTCACGGTGGAGGTCACTTCGGGCGGAGAGCATGTCTCTGTCACAGAGAGCGCCGGTGCGGTCGCCGTGCAGGGGCTTTCCCAAGGCGAGGCGGCGGTGCGCGTCGTCTCGGAGGACGACCCCGATGTCGAGGCGTCCTTCACCGTTACCGTGCTTGCGGAGGGCAGTGCGCTCGCGTCCGTCAGCGGCGCGCGGCGGTTCATGATCAAAGAGGACGTCTACCTCACCGCAGGCCTTGAAAACGGTACCGTGCAAAGCGTGTCGTGGGCGTCGAGCGATAACAAAGTGGCAACCGTCACCATGCAGTCGGATACCTCTACCGTAAAGGTGACGGGCATCGACTTTGGCTCTGCCGTCATTACGGCGACGGTCACCGATACTTCGGGTGAAAAGTACACCGTCACGCATAACATTCTCATCGCCGATGAATATTTCTTCATCTACGGCTATGGGCTTGGCGCCAAGGATTGGGACTATGAGGATTACGTCACGGATCGGAACGCCGCCGATCGCGCCGAACTTCTCTTTGAGGAGCAGGCGACCGGCGTCTACACCCTCACCCGCTATCTCACGCCCGAAAACGGCTTCCAGATCATCTTCCCCACCGTCGGAAGTTATGTGGACGCGGGTACGCGGAAGTGGACGAAGAATATCCCCTCCGAGAGCGTTGCGGCAGACCAATATTATGATGCGGTGAGATCGGATCGTCAATTTGTCTCCAACCAGCCGACCTATTTCAGGGTGAATGCCGCGGGCGTCTACACCGTCACGCTCGATCTTACGGGCGCATCGGCAAAGGTCTACATCAAGAACGTCTCGCTTGACCTCGCCTCCATTGCGCTCACCTTGGAGGACGACAACATGGTGTTGCGCAGTGGCGATACTGCCGTCATCCGCTTCGCCTTTGCGCCCGCCGCCGCCACGGTGGAGGAGAAGGACTTCCTCGTCACCCTTGCCTCTGCGTTTGCAAATTGCGCCGACTATGTGACCTATGCCGTGGATTTCGCTGCGCAGACTGTCACCGTGTCCGTGACTGCCGACCCCGGGGAGGAGGTTCATTTGAGCGTCGTGTGTTCTATCGGCGACGTGGATGCTTCGCTCGGATTGGTGATCATGCCCGCCGGCGCCGAGGTGACGCCCGTGACGGACATCGCATTTGAACAGGAGCATTACTACTTCAACGTCAACAACGGCACGGGCAACTGGACGACGTTCGTCAAGGCGAATGTCAACGCCGATGCCACCGTGCAACAGGTGACATACAAAGTGTTGGGTATCCAGGATAGCTTTACGCAGGTCGATCCCGAAAGCGGTGCAGTAACGCGTGGGCGGTTGGGCACTTCTATCATACAGGCGACCGCAGTCGGCGATAAGAGCGTGACGGCGACCTGCTACGTCACCGCCTATTCCGATGTCCTCTACCTGACGGGCGAATTCAACGACAACGCGTCCTATGATGCGTTCGATCAGAGCCTGACGACGTTGGAGGGCAATACGCAGTATGCGGGCTATATCTTTACCATGGACTCCCCGACCCATTTCACCCTTGAAGTGGAGCTGGAGGCGCGCAAAATTGTAAATGGCAGATATCAATATGGGTTCCAGATCGCGCACCTCGGCATGGATGCAAACTTCTCGAGCCTGATCTACTCCTGCCAAGATGCCGCTCTCTCCAAGGATTATTCCACCTACTTCCAAGGTTCGGGCGGCGGGCAACCCAGTTGGACCATCTTGCAGAGCGGACGCTACATTTTGGAGATCGATTTGAGCGGCACCCGCCCCGTGGCGATCTTCAATAAGGCGGATACTCCCCTGCAAAAGATCCTTCTCAACACCGACCGCACCGCCGTCAAGAAGGGCGAAACGGTGAAAGTTGCGCTCACCTTCAATCCCTATTCCGCGGAGACGCAGGAGGAGATAAAGTGGACGTATGCGGGCAATGACGATTATCTCACCTTCTCCTTCGATGCCGCAACCAAGATGCTTTCCGCGACGGTCGAAAAGAACGAACACGCCGAAGATAAGGAGGTGAAGATCACCTGCACGATAGGCGATCTCTCCGCCGATCTGACGCTCACGGTCATTGCGGAGCATCACTTTGAGCGGAAGTGGAACACAGAGGAGCATTGGGATGAGTGCACCGACCTCGGTTGCGGACTTACCGAAAACCGTGCCGTGCACACGCCCGAGCAGTCGTATACGAGATCCGACCCCGAGGGGCACTATTATAAGTGTTCGGACTGCGGCTATAAGAGCGGGCTCGAGGCGCACACGGTGACGCTGAATAACGGTTGGTTCGACTTTTCCGATGCGGAATGCGACGTTTGCGGCTTCACGTTCTTCGAGATCACAGGCGGGAAATTGACGCGCTACGATGCAAATGCGCAATGGGTGCGTCTTCCCGAATCTGTCACGGAGATCGGCGAAAATGTCTTTGCGGGGCACAGCGAGATCACGTCGATCGCCCTCCCGGGCAAGCTCACCACGATCGGGGCGGGCGCATTCAAGAATTGTTCCGGGCTGCCGCTCGTCGCCATTCCGGATAGCGTTACAAAAATCGGATCATCCGCATTCGGCGGCGTTTCTGCGCTTATCCTGTGGGGAAAGGCTCCGAGTATTGAAAAGCTTAGAGGGTTTGATGGCTATCTCGGAACATCTTTCACGATCCCCGCGAGCGTCAAAACGGTGTATAGTTTTGCGGGCGCGGTCAATTTGACCGAAATTGTGATCCCCGAAAACGTCACCAAAATAGATATGCACGCTTTCGAGAATTGCACCTCGTTGAGGCGTGTCTCGATCTATGGAAAACTAATCGGTTTATTATCTTATGGCGGCGAATTCAGAGGCTGTACCTCTTTGGAGTATGTCTTGATAGCGCAACCGTTTATACCACAATATGGCTTTGGACCAAATACATTCAATGGCTGCATCAATCTCAAAGCGGTCTATTATGCGGCTGTCTACACGGCTACCACGCATTTGACGAAAGACTTCGTTAGCTTTACGGGCAGTGCCGAGCTGCAAGGCCGCCTCTATGCCTACGCCGAAACCGCGCCCGCGGGCAACAATTGGATAGGAGTGGAGGTCTCGCAATACTTTGTCGGCACTTGGCACTGGGATGAAAGCGGCGAACACACCATCGACCACATACTCATTTGGGGCGCCGAAGAACCCGCGAATATCCGCACGGAGACCGTTACGCTCTTCTTTGAGGACCGCACCAAGTACAAAGCCTGATTTTTAGGCTAAAAAACACCATGCCCACACTTTGAAGGTAAGGGGTTTTCGCTTCCCCCGACGGAGATCCCTTCCTTCTCTTTGGGAGCACGGCAGCAACCATTTACAGGACTGATTTTTATTTTCAGATGGCAATATGCCATCTTTTTTTACTTTTGTTGACGGATTTTTTTCAACATGCTATAATGAGCCGCAGGAAGCGATATAGGAAGCACGATGTGTTTTGCCCGAAGATCGGGCGGATATCGGAGGAGATATAATGCAGAAACGCATAAAACCAAGGGGGATCCTCTGCCTGCTCTTTGCAGCGCTCATGGCCCTCGTTTGCCTTGCGGGTTGCGCGGGGAGTGCGGACGGCGGCGACGGCGGGACAACGGAAAGCGCGGCCGCCGGGGAGGACCTCGCCCGCTTTGAAGACGCCCGTCTCGGTGTGGTGACGGGTTCGTTGTACGGTGGGTATTCGCGCGAACTCTTCCCGAACGCCCGTATCAGCGAGTTTAACAATTTTGCGGATGTTCTCGCGGCGCTCATCCAAGGCAAGGTGGATGGCACAATGCTCGACCGCCCCAACTTCAACGCCGTCAAGCGCACAGAGAGCGGGCTCTCCTGCACCACGGTCCCGCAATATTCGGTGGAGATCGGCTTCGGCTTCCAAAAGAACGCCGGCGGGGACGCGTTGAAGGAAAAGATGGACACCCTTCTTACGCGGTTGTCGGAGGACGGGACGCTGGACAGCATGATAGACAAATGGTACGGCGAGACCGAACCCAACCGGCCGGTGCCGCTCGACGGGCTGACGGGCAATGCGGGAACGCTCAAAGTTTCCATCGATACGACAAGAAAGCCCTTTGTCTACCTCTACAATAATGAGCCCGTCGGTTTCGAGATCGAGGTATTGTACCTCTTCTGTAAGGAGTACGGCTATGACGTCGAGTATGAGGACGTCCCGTTTGCCTCGGGGTTGGCGGGGCTCGCAGGCGAAAAGTACGAACTTGTGTGCGGCGGCCTGTATATGACGCCCGAGCGCAAGGAGAGCGTGAATTTCAGTGACCCGTACATGGTCGCCGACGTCGTGATGGCGACGTATGCGGGCGGCGGCGGATTTTTTGCCTCCGTCGGCGAGAGTTTTGAAAAGACGTTTGTCCGCGAAGGACGCTGGAAAATGATCCTCGAAGGCATCGGGACGACGCTTCTCATCAGCCTCTCCGCCGTGGCGGGCGGCACGCTGCTCGGCTTTTTGCTGTATCTGTGGACGCGGGCCAAAAACAAGGTTTCCTCGAAAATTGCGCGGGGAATTGCGGCAGTCTACTCAAAACTCGTTGCGGGAATGCCGACGCTCGTCATTTTGATGCTCCTTTTCTATGTCATATTCGGCAAGGTGGATATCAGCGGCCTTGCGGTCGCCATTATCGGCTTTATCCTGACGTTCGGCTCGTTTGTTTATAACCAACTCAAACTCTCCGTGGAGGGCGTGGACAGGGGACAGACGGAAGCGGCGTATGCGCTCGGCTATGGGCGGAACCGCGCCTTCTTCCGCATTGTTCTGCCTCAGGCAATGAAGATGTTCCTGCCCGTGTATTCCGCCGAGATCGTAAACCTCGTGAAGGCGACTTCCGTCGTCGGGTACATCGCGGTGAGCGACCTCACAAAGGTGGGGGACATCATACGGAGCAACACCTATGAGGCGTTCTTCCCGCTCATCGCCGTCGCCTTGATCTACTTCTTGATCACATGGGGGATCTCCGCGCTCCTCGGGCTATTGCAACGCAGGTTGGACCCCAAGCGCAAGAAGAGAGCGGGGAAGAAGTTTCTTCCGGAGGAGGACGTAAAATGATCCGCATCGAGCATTTGAGAAAGGAATACGCAAACGTGACCCCGCTTAAAGACGTCAGCGTTACGATAAACAACGGAGACGTCATCTCTGTTATCGGTCCGTCGGGCACGGGGAAATCCACGCTCATCCGCTGCATCGACCTGTTAGAGACGCCGACCTCGGGTAAAATTTGGGTGGACGATGTGTGCATCACGGATAAAAAATGCGACATCAACAAAGTGCGCCAAAAGATGGGCATGGTGTTTCAATCGTTCAACCTCTTTCCCCACATGAACGTGATTCGCAACATCATGGCGGCGCCCATGGAACTTCTGAAAAAGAGCAAGCAGGAGGCCTACGACGAGGGGATG
>CANPWF010000115.1 GCA_947581885.1 uncultured Clostridia bacterium | reverse complement strand
GTACGGACGCTCGCTTCAACCCTGTGAGCATCAACGGGGGAGAACCGCACTTCTTCAACCTCTCCTATCAACTTCCCGATAATCTCCCCAAGGGGGAATACACCCTCAAATTCGCCGTGACGGACAGCCAAGGTGTGCCGCAGATCGAACTTCCCATCGCGAACGGGGACGATCAGAATCGCTACGAGCTCGGCAAAGTGACGGTGGGCGATACCGCCGCACCCGACCTCTCCAAGGCGGACAAGATCGACGAATCGGATGCTTACAAGGCGATCGGCGAAGGCTCGATCTCGAGCCGCGGCGTGACCGTCGACGGGACCAAAGCCCTCATCGGCAAGGGGAGCGGCGTGTTCGCGCAGGGCGAAAAGCTCGAAAACGGCAAGACGTATTACGTCTCCTTCGACTATAAGACGGATAAGGAGAAATCGACCATCACGATCGACGATCCCTCGCACTACCAAGTCGGCGCGTTCTGCGCCGCGGAGAGCAGCTGGGGAGATAGCTATACTTGGCGGGATGTCTCCAACGAGCTTTCCCACCGCTCGGTGACCATCACCGTTCCCGACGACGGCAAGGAATACCGCCTCGCGTTCGGCGGGGTGCAGGATGTCGCGAAGGTCGCGATCGACAACGTCTCCGTTGAGGAAGCGGAACAAGTGAAGGCGACCTTCCTCCGCAACCCCGAGTACGCCGAAGAGGAGGACGGCGTATATACCCTCGAATGCACGTCGTCCAAGACGTGGGCGAACGCCCTTCGCCTTCGCGAACGCCTCGAACCCCATCAGACGTACATGATCACTTTCGACGCGAACGTGCTTTCGGGCAGAACGGGGCGGGACGCGTTCTACTACGTCACCTTGCTCGACCCCAACTACGCCGACGAGAACTCCAACGTCCTCGACGACCGCGGCTTCATTCCTTCCTATACCGAGACGAGGATCGGCTCCTTCTGGACCCCCAAGGATTACGGCTATGTGAAGTACAGCTACGTATTCAACACCGAAAACTACGGCGACGGTTGGCAGCTCGTATTCGGCGTACGCGAGGCGGGGAGAGTCGCCATCCGCAACATCACCCTCACCAAGCTGTATTCGGATAGCTACGCCCATCGCGACCCGCTTCCCATCGCGCACAACGTCGTGCCCGATAAGCACATCGACGTGGATGCCGAAGGCGGCGTGTACGAGAACTTCGAGACGGGCGTGTTCAACGGCGGCTGTATGTTCCCCGGGGTCCGCACGACGGGCATCATCCGCAGGGATACGCACAACATCAGCGGACATTACTCCTGCTTCGTCTATAACGAAAATCAGGATAAGGACTACTACGAGTTCCATGTGTATTGCAAGACGAACTCCGCCGACTTCAACTTCTCCGCCAACACCACGTATCGCCTGAAATTCAACTTCATGATCTTGGAGGATGTGGGGTGGCAGACCTTCCGCGGCAGCACGGAGGAATTGCACGGGCACTTCGGCATCTATGCGAGAAGGGATTCGTCGGGTTCGAACGATGTCGGTGCCGTCACATGGAATGGAGACGGAGAGAACAGAAATAACGGCGGCAGATTCGAGGTGAACGAAGTCTATACCTTTGAGTACACCTTCACAACGGGCCCGTACGACGACTACCATTTCGAGTGGTATATCAACCTCACGGGCGGCATCGCGATCGACGATGTCTGGTTCGAAAAGACGGATACGTCGATGCCGGCACCCGTCATCACGGAAGGAAGGTACGAGCACCCCAAAGCGACCGAAAGGCTCTACGAGAACTGATCGGAACCCCATCGGATAAGGAGAAAAAGTATGAAAAAATCTTTTTGGAAGATCGCAGCAGTCGCCTTTGCGTCCCTGTTCGTCTGTACGGGATGCGGCATCCTCGGCGGAGGAACTTCGGGCGGCGGCGGAGAGGAGGAGGACGAAAGCACGTTCGGCAGTGCGTCGGGCAAGACCGTCGTCACCTACTACTCCTTCAACAACGAACAGACCAACCGTGAACTTCAAAAGGCGGTGGAAGAGGACTTCAACGTAAAATACCCGGGCATCCATGTAGACCTTAGGATCTCGACGGGGTCCTTCTTCACCAACGTGTTCAACGACTTCGCGGGCGGCACCGCGGCGGACATCATCGGTATGGAGCCGGGCGAGATCGCACCCTTCGTCATGTACGACTATCTCGAACCGCTCGACGAGTATTTCGCCTCGTCCGAGATCGTTCATCAGGACGATATTTGGGCAGTCAACAAGCAGGCGTATTGCTACGATCAATCGACGATGAAGTTCGGCACGGGCAAGCTGTACGCCGTGATGAAGGACTGGTCGACGGACGCGATGCTCTTCTACAACAAGGCACTTCTTTCGGAGGAACAGCTCGCGATCATCGGCCGTGACGCGAACAACGACGGCATCGGGGACCCGATGACTTTCGACGAATTTTCAAAGCTCGCCGTCGATCTCATCAAGTCGGACAGCAAGGGGTCGGTCACGCAGTACGGCTATTTGCCGGGACTGCATGAGGCAAAGGTGCTCGCGCAGTTCCTTGCCAACGCGGGGCTCTCTTGGTTCGATCCCGCTACGGGGTATTCGACCTTCAAGAATGCCGACGTGCAGAATGTCCTCAACATGTACTATACCGTTCTCGCGAAGAACGATAAGGACCATGCTCCCGGGAACCCGTATCCCATCTTCCGTCAAGGGCAGGTCGCCATGTGTATGGGCGGGCTGTACTGCACCGATATGTACGATTTCGACGGGCTCGGAGACAACCTCGGCATCGCCTATCCGCCCGTCAAGACGAGGACGGCGGAAACGACGGAGAGCATCCCGTATACGACGGGCTGCGTCGGCTTTGCCATCAACAAGGAATCCAAGTCGAAGAAAGCGTCGTTCAGGTTCATCGAATGGTATCTCGATTACTTCGGCGCACAGGACGCGAGAAAGCTCAACAACTTCCCCGCCCTCCAAAAGTATGCGGATTCGATCATGCTCAACCCCGAGATCAACACCAACGCGACGATGCGCCGCATCGCGGCTTGCTTCAACGAGTCTTTGAAGAGGGCTGCCGTCATCGACAGGAACCTGTGGTGCTCGCAGGCGAGCTTCGAGGGCATCGAGAACATGTACGCGGGCGAACTCATGGAGACGATCCGCGGGAAGAACAACAACCGTCCTTTGAGCGACTTCTGCGATATCTTGGATTCGGGCATCAGGAATCAGGTCGATCAGCGCAAGAGGGATTACGAAACGCGCGGTTGATCGAAGAAGGAACAGTCGATAGAATATGAAGAGACAGACGAAAACGGTAGTTCAATTTTTGGGATATGTCAGCCCGTGGCTCGTGGGATTCTCCTGCTTCGGGCTCTTTCCCATGGTCTATTCCCTGTATATGAGCTTCTGCTCGTATATGATGGTCGGGAAGCCCATCTGGATCGGATTTCAGAACTTTATCGACCTGTTCACGAAGGAGCGGTTCTTCTACAAGACGTTCGCGAACACCTTCGTGTTCATGACGGCGACGACGGTCGCGACGCTCGTGCTCGGGCTACTCTTCTCCGTCCTTATCAATTCCATTCCGCGCTGTAAACGGTTTTTCCAGACGGTGTATTACCTTCCCGCCATCCTGCCCTTCATCGCGGGGACGATGCTGTGGGAATCCATGTACGCCCGCTTCGGGATCCTCAACGGCATTTTGGGGAACCTCGGGCTCGGACCGATCGAATTCCTCAATACCAATAACGCGATGACGTCCCTCGTCGTCATGTCGGTATGGGGAGGGATCGGGGGGAAGATCACGATGCTCCTTCCCGCCGTAGCCGCGGTGCCGCAAGAACAGCTCGAATCGATGGATCTCGACGGCGCGAACGCTTGGTCGAAGTTCGTGCACGTCACCTTGCCGATGATCAGCCCCACGCTCTTTTATCTCCTCATCATGGATATCATCGGCGGCTTGCAAGCCTACGGACCCATGATGATGCTCGGCGGCGGAACCGCGACGATCACGGCGACCTTGCAGATCTACAACTATGCGATGATCGACCATTTGATGGGTTACGCGAGTGCTTACGCTTGGATCGTGTTCGTGCTCGTGCTCATCGTCACGGTCATCTTCTTCAAATTCGGTGGGAGGAAAGTGTATTATGCAGACGGCGACTGATCCCATGCAGGCAGTTCCTGCGGAAGCCGAGCCTCGCAAGCCGAAGAACTCCTTCCGCGGCAAAAAGATGCGGACGCTCCGCAAGAACATCGCGTTCTACATCATCCTCGCGCTCATCGGGGTGATGATGGTATTGCCGACGGCGGTGATGATCTTCTCGTCGTTCAAGTCATTCGACGAGTACTACGCCCTCAAATTCCGTTTCTTCCCGTCGGTGTGGCACTTCGATAACTATGTGCGCGTGTTCACTTCGAGCGAGCACTTCTTCACATGGGTGGGGAACACCATCGTTCTCATCGTGCTCAACACGGTGCTCTGCACCTTCTCGACGATCCTCGTCGCGTACGGCTTCGCGAAGTTCCGCTGCAAACTTGCGGATGTGCTCTTTATGGTGCTCCTCTGCACGATGATGATCCCTTGGGCGGTGACAATGGTCCCTTCCTTCGTGGTATGGGCGAGGCTCAAACTCACCGATACGATCTTCCCGCTCCTGCTTCCGAGCATCGGGGGAAGCGCGTTCTACACCTTCATGTTCAAGCAGAACATGCGCGGCATTCCCAACGAGATCATGGAAGCGGCGGAAATGGACGGCGCGGGAAGTTTCAAACGGCTGTGGACGATCGTCGTCCCCAATTGCGTCCCCGCGATCGCGACGATGGTGCTCTTCACCGCGATGGGGATTTGGGGCGACTACCTCGGGCCCCTCATTTACCTGCGCACGCCCTCCAAGTTCAACATCTCGTTGGGGTTGAATATGCTCCGTTCGCAGACGACGGACGGCAAGCAGGACGCGCCCATGCTCCTCGCGGCGAGCGTCTTGATGGCGATCCCTTCGATCGCATTGTACTTCCTCGGCACGGGGCTGTTCTCCAAGGGAATTTCCCTGCAAGGAGGGGTGAAAGGATGAAGCGGATCCTCTTCGATACGGATATCGGCGGCGATTGCGACGACGCGGGCGCACTCGGCATGGTGCTCGAAGCCGAGAAGCACGGGCTCTGCAAACTCATCGGCATTACTTTGAGTACATCGAGCCCGTACGCGGCGGGTTGCGCGGACGCGATCTGCGCATACTACAACGTGTCGGTGCCCATCGGCTCCATTACCCGCACCCCCCAAAACGAGGACCCTTCGCACTTCCCCGTCTCCTACGGAAGGGAGATCTGCGAGCGGTTCCCAAGGAAAGTTTCCACCGAACCTTCCGTCCGCCTCATGCGGAAGATCCTTGCGGGAAGCGACGGGAAAGTCACCCTCATCGTAATCGGGTGCTGCGTCAACCTCGAAGGGCTGTTGGAAAGCAGTGGCGACGACATCTCGCCGAAGAGCGGGGTGGAGCTCGTCCGCGAAAAGGTGGAGGAAGTCTCCCTCATGGGTTGCTTTTTCCCGACGGAAGAGGTCCCCGAAGTCCGCTTTGCCGACGGATACGTGATGCGGGCGGAGTTCAACATCAAGGTCGATATCCCTTCCGCGCAGACGGTGTTCTCCCGTTGCCCCGTGCCCATTGTCGTTTCGCACTATCTCGTGGGGCTGAATATCCGCATCGGGGCTTCGCTTATCCAAAAGGATAGAAAAAACCCCGTCGCCGTTTGCTACGAAGTGCACTCGCATGGCGACAGGGA
>CANPWF010000114.1 GCA_947581885.1 uncultured Clostridia bacterium | reverse complement strand
CATCGATACCACCAACATCCTGTTCATCTGCGGCGGGGCGTTCGTGGGTCTCGATAAGATCGTCTCTGCGCGCAAGGACGATTCGGGCCTCGGCTTCGGCGGCAAGGTGAAACTCGGCGAAAATGAGGTGGACTACACCCTTTTGGACGACGTCAAGCCGCAGGACCTCACCAAATTCGGGCTCATTCCCGAGTTTGTGGGGCGCATTCCCATCGTAGTCGCGTTGCAGGCGCTCGATGAGGACGCGCTCGTCAATATCCTCACACAGCCGCGCAACGCCATCATCAAGCAGTACCAGAAGTTGGTGGGGCTCGACGGCGTGAAGCTCACCGTGGAAGAGGGGGCTGTGCGCGAGATCGCAAACACCGCCATCCGTCTGAAAACGGGCGCGCGCGGGCTGCGCACCATCATCGAGGGGCTCATGACCGACGTCATGTTCGATATCCCCTCGGAGAAGAACGTGGAGGAAGTCATCATCACGCGCGACTGCGTGGTGAAGGGCGCCAAGCCCAAACTCGTCTACAAGCAGTCGGCATGACCGCCCCCCTTGCGACGGGCTATCGCGTCATTCTGAACCCCCTTGTGGGGTGAAGAATCCCGAAAAACGAAGTCCGACTTCTCATAAATCGGCGTAAAAATCAAACCTGTATGGCATTTTCCGCGGCGCGCCCGCTCCTTTGGAGCGGGCGCGCCTTCGCATATCCTTGTTACAAAATCAACAAATCGTAAAAAATTTTTTCATTCCCTATTGACACGGGGGGGGGTGATTGGTTATAATGACGATACCGCCGTATCGTCTCGGAATATATTTAAGTGTCGCGCGTGCGCGTACATAGCGCGTACATAGATATAGAGACAATGCGGCAAAATGAAAAATGTTAGGAGGGGAAACATGAAAAAGCACTTTTGGCGCATTCTCACGGTATTGCTGATGGCATGCCTTGGAATGGGCGTACTGGCGGCTTGCGGCGACGGGGAAGAACCCGAAAACCCGCCCGCACCGCCCGCAGTGGCCAATCCCTATGAGGGCATTTGGACGGGCGCCTCGGCGACCGATTTCATCATGTCCGGCACGCAGACCGTCTCCGCCGCCGTCGATTTTGTCGAAGGTCAGGCGCACGAGGGGTATGTCGTCGCCACGATCACGGGGAGCGGCGCCAATGCCGAGACCTATTATGCCGCATTCGGCATCGATAAGGACGGCGAAACCTACAAGGGCGATCTCTTCTTCGGCGACGAAACCGTGGAAGTGACCCTTTCGCTTGCGAACAACCAGCTCAAAGCGGTCGTGCCGTCGTTTGAGGAGGGCGAAGATCCCACCACGCTCACCTTTACGAGCCGCAACGCCACGCTTCCCGCGGCGATCTCCCCCACGGGCACGTTGTACTGCGGCGACGATTCTGCCGAGACCATCTTTACGTTTGATTTCACCAATAAGAAATTTTACGTGAACGAGGCTCAACAGGTCGCGAAGTTTGTCAACGTTGCCAACTATGTCGTCATCGAGACGGAGCAGGGCGAAGGCGAAGATGCCTTCACGGCGTGCCTGATCGTGTATCAGAAGGGCACGGCGTACCACTGCAACGGAATGGGCGACGATATGGAGCTCTCCACTACCAAGCCCGTGCCCGCGCCCACGACCTATTCTGTTACGTTTGAAGCGGGCACAACGGAGGGCACAGGCACGCTTCCCGCGGAACCGAACAAGTATGAAAGCGGACAAACGTACACGCTTCCCGATTTAACTTCATATACTTGGACGGGCCACACCTTCGAGGGCTGGCTTGCGGATACCGACCAAGAGACTTATGATGCAGGTGAGACCTACACCTTCACCGATAGCGACGTCACCTTCACCGCGCAGTGGTCGTCGAGCACGCCTACGCCCACGACCTACACCGTTGAATTTAGTGCGGGCGACCATGGTACGCTCGCCAACGGGGATCCTGTCCCCGGCAGGGAAGCGGGCAACTCCGTCACCCTTCCCACCGTCACCCCGAGCACGGGCTACACCTTCGACGGTTGGTATAAAGACGGGACCAAGGTGGCCGAACACGATGCCACAACGTACTCCGTGAATGCCGAGCACGCAGTGAGCGGCACCATCACCCTTACGGCGCATTACACGGCGATCAAGTATACCGTGAAATTTGACGCGAACGGCGGTACAGGCACCATCGACCCCGTGCAGAATGTCACGGTCGAAGCGGGTAGCAACACCGTTACTCTTTCGGATAAGTCGGGCATCACCCGCACGGGCTACAACCTCACGGGTTGGACGCTGAATAACGCAGATGTCGGGGATACCTTCACCCTTACGGAACAGAACGTCCCCGCGGGCACCGAAGATGGCACCGAGATCACTCTCACCGCCAAGTGGACGGCAAAGACCTACACGTTGACGTTTGATGACAGCAAGCCCGCCGACGCGAGCGATAAGGACATCACGGGCGACTCCCGCGACAACAAACAGGTCACCCTCGATAGCCCGGACGTCGCTCTTCCTACGATTGCACTCGAAGGCTACATCTTCAAAGGTTGGAAGTTGAACGGCGACAACGGCGCCGCGATGACGAGCTTCACGCTCACGGCACAGCGCATTGAGGCATTGCTGGTGGGCGACGGCACGACCTTCTCCTTCACCGCCGAATGGGAAAAGAAAGAGGCCGATAAATTCAGCGTCACGTTTGAAGACGGTGAAGTAGGTGGTGCCACCGTTACGGGCAAGCCGGGCACGGTGCAAGTTGAGGCGGGCTCGTACACCATTCCCGATGAAGAACCCGAATGCGAAGGCTACACCTTCACGGGTTGGAAAGTGCTTACCGACAGCGACAGCAAGATTTATAAGAAGGACGGCGAAGGGACAGAGCAGTCCTACGACGTGTCGAAAGACGTCACCTTCACGGCGCAGTGGACAAAGAGCAAGTACTCCGTAACGTATAATTACGGCAACGGCACCGAGCAAACGAAGGACACCGAGGAAATCGAATGGGGCACAGATGTCATCCTTGAAACGCCCACGGCGAAACCCGGCTACGAGTTCAAAGGTTGGGAAGTCAAGCAAGGCGCAGATAGCATTCCCCTTACCGAAGACGGCCAAAACAAGAAGTTCACCATGCCGAAGGCGGCCGTCACCGTTACGGCAACGTGGACGGCAAAGACCTACACGATCACGCTCACCGTTGAGAAGCCCGAGGGCTACAAGCTGAGCGGCGAGATTACGGGCGACTACGAGGATCATTTGACGCAGACCGTCTCGCTTGAAAGCACGGAAATCACCCTTCCCACGCTCTCCCTTGTCGGGTACACCTTCGGCGGCTGGTTGAAGGGAGGCGAAGCGTTCACCGCGACCACCTTCACGGCTGACATGATCCCTGCGGAAGGCGACACGATCGAACTCACCGCAAAGTGGGATGTTATCTCCTACACGATCACGTTTGCAGAAGGCAAGCCCGAAGGCGCAGGCGATGTGACGGGTATGCCCGGCGAGGCGAAGACCGTGACGGCGGAGAGCATAGAGGCCACGCTCGAAACGCCCGAACTCAACGGCTACACCTTCGTCGGTTGGAAGCTCGACGGAACGCACACCTTTACCGGCAACTTCACCCTTACGTCGGAACTCATTGGAGCGTTGCAGAGTGAGACGACCTTCGCCCTCACCGCCACGTGGACGAAAGATGACGTCTTGTACACCTTCAACTTCTACGAGAACAAGGACGACGAAGAGGCAAAGACCACCGCGACGGAGACCCTTGCCGACGGCGCGCATGTCGGTAGCGAAACGGTTGAAATGACGATCAGCAAGAAGAATTACACGTTCGATGGTTGGTACTACGAGAAGAACGGCGAAGAGCATGTGTTTGATACGTCGTTTGTTCCCTCCGATTACGGCTCCACCACGATCAAAGTCTACGCAAAGTGGACGTTGAACGATGAGATCACGGTTGATGACATCACGACAACCGGTGATACCCTCAACACCCCGACGTACGTCTATCCCGAAAAATTAAAGGCGGGCGAGACCCTCACGCTCACAAGCAACAACATGACGTTCTCCGGAGATACAACAACTTTTGTTGAATGGCGCGGGATCAACTTCTATATCACCGACGGAGAGCCTGTCGAGGGAGCGATTTCCGCGAATTGGGTGAAGATACTCTACAACAATGTCATTAAGGGCGAAGGCGAGACCGCGCTTAATTTCAGAATTTCCAATGAACTCGGTTTCCCCAATACCGATTATTGGTGGGTCGAAAGCCTCCAAGAGATCGTGAAAACGGGCAAAAACATTTCTCTGAAAGCCGTTATCGATTTCAGCACCAAGACGCGGATCATGGTCGAATACACGGTTACGGCTACCGTTAAGCCTTGGCACAGCGATGGTCAAGACCACGCGGGACCGGCGCAGTATGAAACAGAGGAGGAGGTGAACTTTGTCACCCGCTACTACATTACGCCCATTACAGGCAATGCGCTTGCGGACGAGTACACGATCGCGATCGGCGGTGAGCAGGCGAAAGTCACGGAGGCAACGTTCAAGCGTACCACGCATACGCACGATTACGTTGATGATTTATGGTGCGAATGTGGCGAGCTCAATCCCGAGCATGAGCACAGCTTTGAGAATGGCGTTTGCGCCGGTTGTCATTATGTCTGTACGCACACCTTCACGGAGGCCGACGGCGATTGTAGCGTTTGCGGTCAGTACACCGGAAAGCAGGTTTTCTCCGAAGAACTTGGTTCTAACACGAACGGTTGGTTCGAGCACAGCAAGACGTACACGATGACCAAGCCCGAAGAGGGCAAGACGCTCGAAGTTGTGTACTCCGCGCGCTTCAAGAAGAACGAGGTTTTGGCAGATTACACCGGTGTTGTTACGCGTTTCAACGACGCTGGAATCGAACAGGCATTTTTGCAGGGCAACTGCTTCTCGCTTGAAAACGAAAAGAAGGCTTGGGGCACGGGCGCAAATACGGATAGAACGATTGCTGCCTATGGCACTGCTTGCAAAGCGGGCTTCTTCTGCCGCGTTATTGTCCGCTGGACGGGGAACAATGTATCGGTTCTCTATGAACTTTGGACTGCTGAAGACGATATTACAGGTGGTCCCGATAAGACGGGTGCAGTGACCTTTACAGGCGTAGCGACGAAAGGCACCTACGATGTACTCTTTGGGCTTGACGGCGTAGAAAGCGAAAACGCGAAACTCGTTGTTACGGAGTACAGCGCAAAGGCGTAACCGCTATTGACGGCGCAAAATTAACAATAGTTGCATGGTGCTCTCACGCCGCCGAGTAATCGGTAGCCCAAAACAACAAAAAAATCTCATGGTCTCCGTGAGATTTTTTTGTTTCCGCCCCCCCCCATAATGTCATTTCGACCAAGCCGCGTAAGCGGCGCGTGGAGAAATCTCCACCTTGTTTTTTAGATTTCTCCACTCCGTTCGCTTCGCTCACTTCGGTCGAAATGACAAAATTTCGCTCACTTCGGTCGAAATGACAAAACTTCGCTCACTCCGGTCGAAATGACAAAATAAGGAAGGGGGACGTCCCGCCCAATCACCCCCAACTTGCCCACCCCTCGAGGGGTGGGTGTCTGCCGCAGGCAGACGGAAGGGGTGTCTCACCCACCCCAATTTTTGTGCAACTTGTACAAAAACCATGGCAAAGTTTGTTCTCATTTCCCCTTGTCATTTATGCGAAAATCATGTAAAATAATGTTATAAAAACTGTATATCAATCAGGAGGAAATTATGGCTGGTCTTAAACTCATCGGCATCAACAAAGTGTATCCCGGCGGCAACCAGGCGGTGTTCAACT
>CANPWF010000113.1 GCA_947581885.1 uncultured Clostridia bacterium | reverse complement strand
TTCGGCGCGGAGGGAGAGCTCGTCCATCTCCTCGACGGAGATATCGAGAAGGGTCGCCATCTGGTCGATGAACGCACCCGTTCCGCCCGCGCAACTGCCGTTCATGCGCTGTTCCGCGCCCCCCGTGACGAAGATGATCTTCGCGTCCTCGCCCCCGAGTTCGATCGCGGCATCCGCGTCGGGATACGTCCGCTTGATCGCCCCGTACGCCGCCTGCACTTCCTGCACAAAGGGGAGTTTTCCCCGCTGGGAGAGCCCCAACCCCGCCGAGCCCGTCACGCAGACTTTGCAGGAAGGGGCGATTTTTTTCACCTTTTCGAGTTCGGCGAGCACGCATTCCTTGACGCGCGAAAAATGGCGCACGTAAGAGGAGTAGAGAACATTTCTCTGCTCATCGAGTACGCACGCCTTTACCGTGGTGGAACCCACGTCGATCCCGAGTAACTTTGCCATATCTCTTCTCTTGCGGTCCGCCGCCCCGACTGAGCGGTGACTTGTATCTATTATAGCATAAAGCCCTGCCGTTTGGCAAGAAAAAAACCGCCCCCTCCCCGGAGAGCGGTATGAAAATCGATTTTCCCCTTTCGGGGAAGGTGAATGCTTAATCGTCGTAGCCCTCTTCGAGCAGTTCCAAAAACCCCTCGAAGAGCTCTTCGAACGCCTTCTCGCTGTTCCTTTCGAGTAGTTTCAACATCTCGTCGCACTCCTCTGAAAGGTCCTCTTTGATCTCGTCGAAGTCGTCGTCCTCGTCCTCTTCGATGAGGAAATCCTCGCCGAGAAGAAGATATTTTTTGTTGAACGCCTCGATTGCCTGCCGATCGGAAAGGTCGAGCGTTTCAACGTCCCCTTTGTAGCTCGCAAGGAGCTCCTTCGCCTTTTGAAGATATTCCGACTTCTTATCGGCGTACTGCTTTGTGAGATAGTCGCCGAACTTTTCGATCTCGTCCTCGTCGTAGCCGCCGAGAAGGGAGTTGAACGTTTCGTCGTCGAGTTCGCCCACCGAAAACAGGGTATCGAGCGCGGCGTGGATATCCTTTTCGATCTTCCCTACCTTCCCGCCCGAAACACGGATGCGCACGCCGTCGGGACCGATGAGATTGCGCTCGCTCGCGAGGGTGGCGAAGGTGAGGCACGCCTCTTTCGCCGTCTTTCCCGTGAAGTCCTGCCCGTTCAGAAGAAGCACCGCGTCGCGGTTCAAGGGCTTCGTCTTGGAGACTTTCCCGTTTTCGAGGGTGAATTCCGCCGAGGGATTGATGCTGATGACGAGGGTCGTCACGCTGTTTTCCCTGAAAAAGACGGGGAAGAGCGCGACGAGAAGAAGCAGGACTCCGAGAAGAGCGCAGAGGACGGGAACGAGGATTTTCCTCGTTTTGGAAGCCGCGATCACTTCCCCTTCTGGCACGGGGAGAGCGCGGGCGGCGGAAACGTCGATCGCGGGTTTGGGGGTATATGCCTCCGCTTCCGAGCGGAGCGTTTGGATGATCTCGTCTTTTTTCATTCCGCCCCTCCTTTGAGAGCCTTCCGCATCTTTTCGATCGCCCGATGATATCGCCATGTGACGGTGGAAAGAGGGATCTGCAGCATCGAAGAAACTTCCCGCCGCTTGTAGCCGTCCGCCGCGCAGAGCATCAACACGGTGAATTCCCCTTCCGAGAGGGTGCGCCGCGCGAGGTCGGTGAGTTCGCCGAAGTCCTGCGGCCTCGCCTCGCCGAAGAGCGCGTGCTCCTCCTGTTCGTCCACCGAATGTTCGTATGCCCGCCGTTTTTTGACGTTCAACGCCTCGTTTTTGACGATGCGGGCGATCCAAGCGGGCGCGTTGGTCCCCTTTTTGTACTTCCCCGCATAGGCGAGGATCTTCATGTAGCTCGTCTGCATGACATCCTCGGCGAGTGCTCTCTCCCCGAGGATGCCGAGCGCGATATGGTAGACTCCCTTTCGCGTCGCTTCGTAGAAGCCGTCGAATGCAGTGTCGTCGCCCTGCGCGAATTTATCGAGATGTTCGTCAAGCGTCACCCTTCCGCCTCCGTGATCGAGAAAGATTTTATCACTTTGGCGGAAGGCTGTCAAGGATCAGTCGTCGAAATCGGAGAATTCTCTCTCGGAATCGGCGAACTTGTAGCTGTATTTGCCGTTGCCGTCTTTGGTGATGCGGAAGCTCCCCTTCACGCCGCCGATCGAATAGGCGACGACGATCTCCGTCTTGCCGTTTTTCGTCTCCCGCTCGATCTCATAGGTGCCCTTCGCGGTCCCCGTGAGGAAACGGACTTCGTACTCGGCTTCCGTTTTGTTCCTTTCCGTCTCCGTTTCGAATTCCACCGCCGTCTGCTCGGTGAGCTTGCCGCCCTCATAGACGGAGTAGACGTACTCCGATTCCTGTTCGCTCTCGTCGCCTTCCGTCTCCGTTTCCGAGGCGTGGGAGATCTCTACATACGTCGTGGGGTCCTCTGCGAAGGCGCGGAGTTTGAGTTCGTTTTCGACGGAGGTCTCCGTCTTTTTCCCTTCCTGTTCGGTGACCGTCCTCTCGACGCGGGTGCCGCTCATGTTATAATAGAGGTTGCCCGCCTCGCTCTGCCCCATGAGGACCTTCCCTTCGAGGGTGTACTGCGTCGATTCGACGGTGGTCGTCTCGTCCTCGTCATAGGTCACGTTCTGCTTTGTTTCGCCCTTGGTCTCGGTGAAGTAGACGGTATGGGCGACAGTTTCCCCCTTCGCGTCCTTGCCGTTGACGGTGAGCTTGAAGGCGTAATCCTTCACCGCTTCGTCCGCCTCGGCATTCGCCTCGACGACGGTGGTCGTCGCGCCCTTATCGAGGAAGGAATCGAGCATGTTGAAGTATTTGTTGAACTTCTCCGCCTCGCCGAGAACGGGATCGGACTCCGCCGTATCGACCGCCGCGGTGCGGACGGCGGAAGGGCTGTTTTCGGTGACCGCCAAAAGTTTTGCCGCCGTGACCGCCGAAACGCCGTACACCGATTCGACGCTGCCGAGCCCCTGATAGGTGCCCTGCCCCGCGTCCCCTGTCGGGTCCGCCTTCTTTTCGCCGCAGCCCGCAAGGGGGATCGCCGCAACGCCGAGCATCGCAATCGCCAACATCGCCTTTTTGAAGTTTTTCATCGTGGTTCCTCCTTGATTTTTTGTCCTTACACTCTTATAACAATCGAGTCCGCATTTTTGTTGGAAAAAAAAGAAAAATTTTTTTGAAGGGGTTGGAGGACGGTGCGGTGCCCTTCCGCGCCAAAGGGGGTGGGGTGTACGGAAAGGCTATAAATAACGTCATTCCGAGCAGCTGTCCGACCGTGCCCTTTACGGTCGGACAGCGTCGTCGCCCCGCCTTATTCTGTTTCTTCCTTGGGCGGCACGAGCGCGTCCTTGCGCGAAGTAGGAATCACCTTAGACTTATATCTTAAAAATAAGGTGACCCGTTCGGCTCGAAGGGTCGTCAAGGGCAGACGACCCTTCGGCTCAGGGTGACGTATTATACAGTTACGTACACTCCCACCCCCTCAGTCCCCTGCGGGGACAGCTCCCCCTCGAGGGGGAGCCGAGGGGACGGCGGCACGCATATGAAAAGAACGTCCGCGGAGGCGGACGTTCCAATCAGTTCAAATTCGGCTCGCAATCAGCTTCAATTAGCTTCATTCAGCCGAAAAGTTCAATCCTGCCGATCGAAGGCGGGGTCGGCGAGCATATCGCGGTAGCCCGAGGCGTTCTGCACGGAAACGCCCTTGTAGTCCTTCATGCCCGTGCCCGCGGGGATGAGCTTGCCGATGATGACATTCTCTTTGAGCCCGATGAGCGGGTCGCGCTTGGTGCTGATGGCGGCCTCGGTGAGAACTCTCGACGTCTCCTGGAAGGAGGCGGCGGAGAGGAAGCTGTCCGTCGCGAGCGACGCCTTTGTGATGGAGAGGAGCACTCTCTTGCCCTTTGCGGTGGCCTCGGGGCCCCCTTCCGCAACGGCCTTGGCGTTCTGCTCTTCAAAGGTATACATGTCGACGAGCTGCCCGGGGAGCATATCCGTCGTGCCCGCATCCTCGACGCGGACCTTTCGGAGCATCTGACGGACAATGATCTCGATGTGCTTGTCGTTGATCTCGACACCCTGCGAACGGTACACCGACTGCACCTGTTCCAAAATATAGTCCTGCACGCCCTTGACGCCCTTGACCCTGATGATGTCCTGCGGGTTGATGGACCCTGCGTTGAGCTGGGTGCCGGGCTCCACCTTGTCGCCCGTCTGTACTTTGAGGGCGGCATTGAAGGGAAGTTCGTAATCTTTGAGCTTTTCGCCCGTCTGCTCGTCAAAGACGATGACGTGTTGCAAATTATCGGTATTGTCGACGGTGACGACGCCCGAGAATTCGCAGATCGTCGCAACGCCCTTGGGTTTTCTCGCCTCGAAGAGCTCCTCGACACGGGGCAGACCTTGGGTGATGTCCTCGGTCGCCGCGATGCCGCCCGTGTGGAAGGTACGCATGGTGAGCTGGGTACCGGGTTCACCGATGGACTGCGCCGCGATGACGCCGACGGCCTCGCCGACCTGAACGGGAAGCGTCGTGGCCATGTTCTTGCCGTAGCACTTTGCGCAGACGCCGTAGCGTGTGTTGCAGGTGAAGATGGAGCGGATAAACACACCCCTCTCCGCATATTTGGGCATGGAAGCGATCTTCTTGGCCATGCTCTCGGAGATCATCTCGTTGATGGGAACGAGCACGGTGCCGTCGTCATCGGTGACATCCTCGGCGGCGAACCTGCCGATGAGACGGTCGGCAAGACCCTCGATGAGGTTGCCCTTGTCGCCGTAGATGGCGCGGATGAGCGTGCCGTGGGGCTTTTTGCCCGCCGAGCAGTCCTCTTCGCGCACGATGACATCCTGCGAGACGTCGACGAGGCGGCGGGTGAGGTAGCCCGAGTCGGCCGTTTTGAGCGCCGTATCGGCGAGGCCCTTTCTGCCGCCATGCGAAGAGATGAAGTATTCGAGAACGGAAAGACCGTTTCTGAAACAGGACTTGACGGGGACCTCGATCTTTTTGCCCTGCGGGTTGACCATGAGGCCGCGCATGCCCGAGAGCTGCTTGATCTGGTCGATGGAACCGCGCGCGCCCGAGTCCGCCATCATCCAGATGGGGTTGAATTTGTCGTTGCGGCCCTGCTCCTTGAGGAGGGCGGCGACGCTGTCGGTGACCTTATCCCACACGGAGATGACCGCGTGGTAGCGCTCCTCTTCTTTCAAAAGACCGCGCGCGTACTTCTTGGAGATCTTCGCGACCTGCTCCTCCGCCTCTTCGACGAGCCCGTCCTTTTCCTCGGGGATCTTCATGTCGAAGACGGAAGTCGTGAGCGCCGCGATGGTCGAATACTTGTAGCCGCGCTCCTTGATCGCGTCGAGGACGGCGGACGCCTTGGGCGCGTAGCCCGTCTTGAAGCACGCCTCGACGATGCGGGACAGGTGCTTCTTGCCGATGGCGCGCGCGTCGCCGATGAACTCGGTGGAGAGCTCGAGCTTGAGGTAGTCCTCGGGATTTTCCCGCTTGACGAAGTCGAGATCCTGCGGGAGCCCGTCGTTGTAGATGATGCGCCCGACCGTCGTTTTGATGACCCCGGTCACGGACATGGTACCCGTCTCTTCGTTCTTGGTGACGTACGCACGGCCGCGGATGGCGTTGTTCGCGACGGCGCTTTCGCCGAAGTTCTTCTCGTAGGGAAGGGCGAGAGAAGAAAACTTTTCGGCGGGGAGTTCGACCGTGCGGCGAACATAGATCTCGTCCTGGCAGTGCACGTTCTTGAGCTGGTAGCTCATGAGCGCTTCGTCGAAGGAGGAGAATACGGGCGGGA
>CANPWF010000112.1 GCA_947581885.1 uncultured Clostridia bacterium | reverse complement strand
GCCCGATTCAATACCGAACTCATTCACAATTCATCTAATTAAATTATTGTCCAACTTTTGGGGTTCGCTTCAAAGCGTCGGGTTTTTTAATGGTGTTTGAAGAACTCCTCGTAGACGGCGCGGACGGTGCGCTCGTAGCTGCCGTTGTCGACCCCGACGATGATGTTGAGCTCGGAGGAGCCCTGATCGATCATGCGCACGTTGACACCCGCGTTCGCGATCGCGTCGAAGAGGCGGGCGGAGGTACCGACGCTTTTCGTCATGCCGTGTCCCACGACGGCGAGCAGGGCAACGTCGTCGAACACGCGGATGCTGTCGGGCGAGACGGCGGCGCGGATATCCTCGACGAGCCTGTCGAGAACGCCCTCTTTGAGCTCTTCGCCATCGATGACGAAGGACATCGTGTCGATCCCCGAGGGGATATGTTCGAAGTTTACGCCGTATTTCATGAAGCAGGCGAGGGCGCGGTAGGCGAACCCGACTTCGGAGTTCATGAGGGATTTTTCAAGGAAGATGACGGTGAAGTTCTTCTTCCCCGCAATGCCCGTGACGACGTTGCCGCCGAAGCGGTACTGTTCGGGCGGGACGATCTCCGTCCCCTCGTCCTCGGGACGGAAGGTGTTCTTGATATGGATGGGGATATTCGCCTCGCGCACGGGGAAGATGGACTCGCTGTGCAACACGTTCGCGCCCATGTACGAGAGCTCGCGCAGTTCCTTATACGAGAGGGTACGGATGCCCGCGGGGCTCGGGACGATGCGGGGATCGCAGGCGAGGAAGCCCGAAACGTCCGTCCAATTCTCGTAGACATCGGCGAGCACGGCACGCGCGGCGATCGCCCCCGAAATATCGCTTCCCCCGCGGGAGAACGTCCTGATCTCCCCGTTCGGCATTGAGCCGTAAAAGCCCGCAAGCACGGCCCTGTCGTGCGAGAGAAGAGCGTCTTTCAAGAGGGAATACGTCTTTTCCGCGTCCAATTTGCCGTTTTCGTCGAATTTTATGGTGTCGCGAGCGTCCACAAACGCCGCGCCGAGCATGGCGGCGGTGACGCGTGCGGCGAGATATTCCCCCCGAGACGCAGTGAAATCTTCGCTTTTGTTTTGCTCGATCTCTTCCCTTGTAGCAGAAAGCACCTCTTCGATGGGGAAGCCGAGCCCGAGTTCGCGCACGGTGGAGCAGAAGCGGGCGCACACCTTTTCGAACGCCTCGCCCACATGCCCCGTCTTTTCGACATCGCGGGCAGTTTCATACAGCAGGTCGGTGATCTTGTTGTCGCCGCTGTACCGTTTGCCGGGCGCGGAGACGACGATAAACCGCCTCGCCGCATCCGAGCGGACGATGTCGCGGACGCGGAGCATGGTCGTTCCGTCCGCCATCGACGTGCCGCCGAATTTGCAAACCTTAATCATAACTGATCTCTCTGCCCTCGAGATAATACCGTTTCTCCTTGCCTTCGCCGAGCGAAAACGTCTTTTTGGGGAAGTTGTGCCCGCCTTTGAGTTCGTCGAAGAAGTCGTCCTTTTCGATGGCTTTGAGCACGATGCCGACGCTGTTTTCGTCCTTCGCGAGCGCGGCGAGCTCCTGTTCCCCATGGATATAGTCGATGCTCCCGCCGTTTTGGCGGACATACGTTTCGAGGAGATCGTCGATTTTCTTCACCCCTTCGCCGCCCGCATGCAGAGCGGGATAGAGGAGTGCCCCTTCCCGCTTGCAACGGACGGAAGCGGTGATGAAATCGATCGCCGTTTCCCGGTCCACTCCCTTCAAAATCCGATGGATGGGGTGGAAAATAACGGCTTCGTCGTAGATATTTTCGAGTTCGACGAGCATGAACCGCGCGGGGTGATTGAGCTGATCCACGAGGGAGAGAGAGGGCTTGATCTCCTCCCAATACGCCTTTGCCGCGGCGACGGAATGGTTGCCGTCCGCAACGGCGAGGCAGGGCTCGCCCTTCGTCTGCATCGCGTCGAGCACGTACTCCGCGAGGTCCTGCGGGATGAAGTGCCCCGTCACGCGGCCGCCGCCCTCCATGAGCTCGAAATCGTACAGCTGTTCAAGGTCCTCGTCCTCCAAAATGCGGGCGATCTTATTTTTCTTGTCCTTATAGAAGAGGACGGCGTGGGGGAATTCGAGAATGGCACCGCGGCGCATCGCAACGCGCGGCGGAAGGCGGGAGGGGACGACCTCTTCGGACGAGCGGATGGGGGAGCTGACCCCGTATTCGGACGTATACGCTTCGAGGTCGATCGCGGCGAGAATGCCCTGCCGCACCCCCGCTTTTAAGTAGCGTTTGGTGAGAACGCACCCCCGTACCAACTTTTCGAGCCGATCCTCTTCGAGGGCGCGGTACATGCACTCGTGCGCCGCCTTCGCCCGCTCCTCGTCCTCTTCGCCCAAATACACTTCGGGCAGAATAAAATCGAGCGCGGAGATATCGCCCGCTTTCTTGCGGACGCGTTCCCAATACGCCCGATCGGACGTGAACTGATCGCAGGCGACGACGGAGAACGCCGCCATGTTCCCGCGGGGGATGAAGATGCGGGGGACGCGCAGGCAGTGTTTCATAGCGCGAACAGGATGACGGTGCATCCGACCGCCACGCACGCGGCGAGCAGTTTCAGAAGGATATGGTTGGTGAACAGCTTTCCGAGGAACTGAAAGAATTTCATGACTTCTTCGCCTCCGCGTTAAATTCTTTCCAATAGTAGTCGCGCAAGAACCGCTTCAAATTCTCCGAATCGACGTACCGCGTGATCTCGCCCCGCTTGACGACGGACACGATGCCCGTCTCCTCCGAGACGATGATGGTGGAAACGTCCGCTACTTCGGTAACGCCGATGCCCGCGCGGTGACGGGTGCCATAGTCCTTGGGGAATTCCCTCTGCGTGAGGGGCAAAAAGCACCCCGCAGCTTGGATCTTGTCGCCGAGGACGATCATCGCCCCGTCATGCAGGGGTGCCTTCGGAATGAAGATCCCCTCGATGAGCTGGGAGGAAATGCGGGCGTTGAGGGTAACGCCGCTGTCGATCACGTCCCGCGGGAGATTGCCGTTGGAGAGCACGATGAGTGCGCCGATGTTGTTCTTGGAGAGGTTCTGCACCGCTTTCACGATGCCCGTCACGTACTCTTCGGCACGCGCCCCCGCGACCGTCGTCTTGGCGGGGGATTGGGTATGATGCGCGACGTGCTTGCCCGCGTTGTAGATGCTGCGTTTGAGTTCCATGCTGAAAAGGAGCAGGAAGAACACCGAGAGCAGGAGCACGAAGATGTAGTAGGCGAGCAAGCCGAAACGGCTCGAAAAGAGGGCGATCGCGCCCATGGCAAAGAGGAGCAGCACATACAGAGGGATGAGCCGCTTGGCGTTGTTCTCGCACAGCGTCTTGATAACGCCGTATACGAGGCAGAACAAGAGGATACATACGGGAATAAATACATAGTCGAAGGAGAGGAAAACTCCCTTGATCGATTCCCATACAGAGGCGGGTGTGCGCATGGTTTCTCCTTATCTTACGTGCCGTAAACAGCTTTTTTCCACATTATAACGGATTTGCGGGAAAAAGGAAAGTGATTTTTCTCCCTTCTTCCTATTTTGCGCTATCCGAAGAAAATTTCCGCGATCGCAGCGTCGAGTGCGCCCGTCTTGCTCATTCCCCCGCTGCGAGCGTCCGCGGCAAGGGCGTACACGGTTTGAAAGAGCTCTTCTGCCCGCCTTTGCCCCAACCTTCGTGCCGCCTCGCGGTTCTTCTGCACCGCGTACGGCTTGATGCCGAGGATAGCACTCACCTCCGCGTCGCTCCCCTTCAACGATGTCACCTCCACGAGCACGCGGTAGTGCGAGGCGAGAGCGGAGAGGGCGGCGTATTCGTCGAAGCCCTTCTCCATGAGATCGTGCAGAATTTCGGAGAAGGCGGAGAAGTTCCTTTTGGAAGCCGCCTGCGTGAGTTCGTACAGCTTGTACTCCGTATCCTTGGGGACGTTCTCTTCGATGAGTTCCGCTGTAATTTCTTCCCCCTTGTCGAGAAGAAGAACGAGCTTTTCCGCCTCGCGGTACATGCGGGCAGCGTCCTGTCCGCAATAGCGGGCGAGGAGGAGTGCCGCGTCCCCGCCGATGCGGACGTTCTTCGCGCGGAGAAGGGAGAAGATCCACTTCGAAAGGGTCTCCTCGCTCTCCTTGGAACAGTCGATGTAGGTGATGCCGTTCTTCTTTTTGAGCTCCACACCCTTCTTCTTCCCGCCGTTCACGATGACGAGCACGGTGCTCGGGCAGGGGGATTTGACGTAAGGTTCCAACATTCCCCATTCCCTTTCGGTGGGGTAGAACTCCGCGGCGCGGACGAGACGCTTCTCGTCGAGGAAGGGGAGCGCGTTGAGATCGGCGACGAAGGAGGAGAGCTTTTCTCCCTTCAACGTATCGCCGTCCACCCGTATATCGTTGAGGGCGGGCATGGAAAGCGAGCACTTCGAGCGGATCATCCCGACGGCGTGTTCGCGGAAATAGGCATCCTCCCCCTCGACGAGATAGACGGGGTCGAGCCCTTCCTTTAATTTCTTCGCAAGCTCCACAAATTTCATATCGATCGAATTATACCATATCCGCAAAAAGATTTCAAGCCGCTTAAATGCTTTGGCGGGGAAATTCCGCCGAAATCCTTGAAAAGCGAGGGAGATTATGGTAAAATAGAGGAAAATCATCGGTGAGGAAGGCTATGTCGGATAATATCGGCATTCTCGTAAAGGAATACCAAAAGAGCGAAGAACACATCAAAAACATCGTGGCCCTTCTCGACGAGGGGAACACCGTTCCCTTCATCGCACGGTACAGGAAGGAGATGCACGGCTCCACGGACGACCAGACCATCCGCGCGATCGCCGACCGTCTCGAATATCTCCGCGGGCTCGATAAGCGGCGGGAAGAGGTGAAGCGGAGCATCGACGGGCAGGGCAAGCTCACGGAAGAACTCTCTTCCGCCATCGACGCTGCCATAACGCTCGCCGAAGTCGAGGACCTGTATCGCCCCTACAAACAGAAACGCCGCACCCGTGCGACGGTCGCCAAAGAAAAGGGGTTGGAACCCCTTGCCGATCTTCTCTTTGCGCAGGAGAGCGGTTGTCCTCTTCCCATCGAGGCGGCGAGAAAGTTCGTCGATCCCGGAAAGGGGGTGAAGACGGCGGAGGACGCGCTTGCGGGGGCGGGGGATATCATCGCCGAACGCATTTCGGACGACGCTTCCCTCCGCAGTGCCCTGCGGGGATTCTGCATCAACCGCGGAAGTATCCGTTCGACTGCGGCGGACAAGGCGGCGGAAGAGGGGGTGTACCGCACCTATTGCAATTTCTCCTCGCCCGTCCATGCGATCGCGGGGCATCAGGTGCTCGCCGTCGACCGCGGGGAACGGGAGGGTGCGCTCAAAGTTTCGGTGGAGATCCCCCACGATTTCGCCCTCGAATTTTGCTACCGCGCCATGGTGAAACGCCCCGCCTGCGCTTCGTCCGCCTTCATCCGTACCTGTTGTGAGGACGCGTACGACCGCCTCATCGAACCCAGCCTCGAACGGGAGATCCGTTCCTCGCTCACCGAACAGGCGGCGGAAGGGGCGATCGGGCAGTTCGCTCTCAACTTAAAGCCCCTTCTGATGCAACCGCCCGTCAAGGGTGCGGTGACGATGGGGCTCGACCCCGGGTACAGGATGGGGTGCAAGGTCGCCGTCGTCGACGGCACGGGCAAGGTGCTCGATACGGCGGTCGTCTATCCCACGCACGGCAAAAGGCAGAAGGCGGAGTGCATCGCCAAGCTCTCCTTCCTCATCAAAAAACATGGGGTGAAGCATATTGCGATCGGCAACGGCACCGCGAGCCGCGAGACCGAGCGCATGACGGTGGAACTCATTGCCTCTCTCGGGGGAGAGAAGAGCGGG
>CANPWF010000111.1 GCA_947581885.1 uncultured Clostridia bacterium | reverse complement strand
CGAGCATAATCTCCGCCTCGTCGTGTACATCTCCCGCAAGTTCGAGAACACGGGGGTGGAGGGGGACGACCTCATCTCCATCGGCACCATCGGGCTCATCAAGGCGGTGGGCTCCTTCCGTTCGGATAAAAACATCAAACTCGCGACGTACGCCTCCCGCTGTATCGAGAACGAGATCCTGATGTATCTTCGCCGCACGGTGAAGTTGAAGAGCGAGGTCTCCTTCGACGAACCCCTCAACATCGATTTCGAGGGAAACGAACTCCTCCTTTCCGATGTTTTGGGCACCGATTCGGATACGGTGTACGGCGGGGTGGAATCCAATGTGGAGCAGGAACTTCTCCGCGAAGCCCTCAAAAAACTCCCCGAACGGGAGCGCAAGATCATGGACCTTCGCTTCGGGCTCGGCGGAAAGGAGGAGATGACGCAAAAGGACGTTGCCGATCGGCTCGGCATCTCGCAGAGCTACATCTCCCGCCTCGAAAAGAAGATCATCGAACGGTTGAAAAAGGAGATCTCCAAGCTCGTCTGACCTTCCTGAATTTCCGATGAATAGAAAGTTGCCGTTTCGCCGATACTTGCTTTGTTCGATCGAGGAGGGAATCGTGCTGAGCAAAGTGGTGATCTGCGGCGTGGACACTTCGGGGCTCCCCAAGCTGTCCGCAAAGGAAATGGACGAGCTGATGAAAAGGCTCAAAGCGGGAGATAAGAGGGCAAGAGACGAATTCATCGTCGGGAATATGCGGCTCGTGCTGTCGCTCGTCAAGCGGTTTTGGGCGAAGAACGCCAACGCGGACGACGTTTTTCAAGCGGGCTGTGTGGGGCTCATCAAGGCGATCGATAACTTCGACCTCAAATTCAACGTGAAGTTTTCGACGTACGCCGTCCCGATGATCCTCGGCGAGATCAAACGCTTTCTTCGCGACGGGAATTCCCTGCGCGTTTCCCGCTCCATCCGCGATACGGCGTATAAAATTCTGAAAGTGCGCGAGGGGCTGGAAGAGCGGGACGAAGAGGCGACGATCGAGCGGATCGCCGCCGAGATGCAGGTGAAGGAGAGGGAGGTCGTGTACGCGCTCGACGCGATCTCCGACCCCGTTTCTCTCTCCGAACCCGTCTACAACAAGTCGGGCGATACGTTGCAGCTCATGGACCAGCTCTGCGACGAGAGCCAGAGCGACGACATTTGGACGGAGCGGGTCGCCCTCCGCGAGGCGATCGCCCGCCTCACCGAGCGGGAGCGCAAAATTCTGACGCTTCGGTATTACGAGGGCAAAACGCAGACGGAGATCTCGGCGGAAGTCGGCATCTCGCAGGCGCAGGTCTCGCGGCTCGAAAAGAACGCCCTCGGCACCATCAAAAAAGAGATTTCTTGACGCAACATCCGAATAGGTTCCGCATACAATAGAATGTGGAAACAAGTTGCGGCGAATTGAAAAGAATGGAGGTCGTCAACCTCTTGGACGGCAAACGCCTCGGCAAGGTGTGCGACGTGGTGTTTACCTTCCCCGAAGGGCGGGTGCAGGGGATCGTTGTGCCCGGCGGAAGGGGAATACGGTGGGGGAAGGCGGACCTTTTCATCGAGCTGAAATGTATCCGCAAGATCGGCATCGACGTGGTACTCGTCGATGTGAAATCGGCTCCGAAGCCCGAAAAACGCAGGGGGAAGTGGGAGGACGCTCCTCCGCCCCCGCCCCGCGCACCCTTCGACACGCCCCGCCCCGACCGCCGCGACTACGGCGATTACGAGTAAACCGGTGGAATAGGGAAGCACTCTGCCGTGAACGACGGGCGAATGGGGGAAACCCATAAGAAAAAAAGATTCGGGCAACAGAACGAGAACGAGCAATTTGGCGGCGAGGAAGGAAAATTCCCGCCGCTTTTCGTTTACTCCGTATCCCTCGGCTCCCCCTCGGGCAGTCGCACCGTACACTTGCCCCTGCTTCTCGGCACCACCCGTCACCTCATTTCGAGCGCAGTCGAGGAATCTCGCACGGTTCTCAACACACATGTACGTATGGAGTTGGGCGGGATCCCTTCACCTTCGGTTCAGGATGAGGTGGGCACGTACTCCGCTCTCCGTTTCCTTGGCTCCCCTTTTGGGGGAGCTCCGCCGCGTCCTTGGCGGCGGTGAGGGGGTGTGCACTCTCCGCCCCACGTCCATGTTTCGACTACGCTCAACATGACGTGGGGCGCACGTCATCCTGTCCGACCGAAGGGCGCACGAGCCGCAAGGCGAAGTAGCTTGTCGAAGGACGGACGTGCGCCCGAACGTTCCGACCCCTTTTGTCCCTTCGGGACACTTTCCCCAAAGGGGACAGCGAGGGAAGGGCGAGGGGGGAGCGCACCCCGCCCCCATTTTCCACCCATAACTTTCGGATTTCCACCGTTTGCATAGTACTATGTCACGCATAATATGGGGAAAATCGCGAAAAAAAACAAAAATCCGTCCTCTTCCCAAAAATCTTGTTCCTGCATACTATGATTTGTATGCGCATCTGTTTTGTAACAAAGGGCACCCTTCATGAGTTTTCGGAGCGGGAAAATCCCCCTTCAGATGTCGTCTGTTTTTCCTTTCATGCCCTCGGCAATGTCAGCTACGAACGCGAGCTCTCGGGGGAGACGAACCTTTTCGAGGATGTTGCCATTCTCTCCAAAGAGCAGAAGAACGTTGTCGTCTGCGGGTGCTATACCGATGCCCGTGGGGTAAAGCGAAAGTCCGTTGTTGTGGCGGAGAGGGGGCACATTCTCGGCGTTTCGGATATGGTCAACCGCATCGACGGCGCGGAGTTCCGCTGTGGGGCGGGCGTGAAGATCTTTCAAACGTCGGCGGGGAAGATCGGCATCGTCGTCGCGGAAGATCTCTACTTCCCGCAGGTCATTCAAACGCTCTCGGTGTGCGGGGCGGAAGTCGTCCTCTGCGTGTTCGGTGAACTCACCGACGGGCTCGAACAGACGCTCATGCGTGCCCATTCCTTTTTGTACGGCGTGCCCGTCTGCGTGTGTGCGTTCGGCTATGCGGAGGCCGCGGACATCGGCGGAAAACTGCGTTTCTCCTCCCCGCAGAGCCCCTGCGTCTATGATTTGGAGCGCGAGCAGGAATATCACCTCGTCGAGACCCGCCTTCGCGGCTTCTCCCGCCGCCAAAAGAATACCTTTTAAGCACGAAAAAAGCGACCGCCGCGGCAGTCGCTCCTTCAAATTTTTAATTATTTGAGAAATCTCGTGCACCCGCACGCGACCGCCCCCGGTCCGATATGGCAGGAGACGGAGAGCGAAAGGGGATCGCAATAGTGGATGGGAACGCTCGGGAAGGCGGCGTGCAGTTCTTCCTTGAACGTTTCGGCTTCCTCGTAGCTTGCGGTATGAGCGACGGAAATGCACATCTCCCCGCTCTTGACGAGGGGCGCGAAGCGGGTGGAAAGGTCGGCTCGCAGGGCTTCGATCATCACTTCCTTCGCCTTGTTGAGGGTATGCACCTTTTTGAAAGCGTCGAGCTTGTCCCCTTGGATTTGCAGGACGGGACGGATGCGCAGAATGGTGCCGATGAGCGCGGCGGCGGGGGTCAGGCGGCCTCCCTTTTTGAGATACTTCAACGTATCGAGGGAGATATAGATACTGCTGTCCGCCTTCGTCGTGAGGAGATAATCCTTGATCTCGGCGGCGGAACGCCCCTGCTCGGCGAGCTTCACAGCGTCGACCACGCTCTCCTTTTGCGTGATGGAGATACGGTGATTGTCGACGACCTGCACCCTTCCGCCGTAGTTCTTGGCGAGCCCTTCGGCGGTGTGGCAGCTCTCGGAGAGTCCGCTCGACATCGGGATATGCACAATCTCGCTCCCGTCCGCGAGCAGAGAATCCCAAAGCTCGGTGACGTTCCCGACGGCGGGTTGCGAAGTCGAGACAGACGCGTCTCCCTGCAAGTGGCGGTAAAATTCCTCTTGGGTGAGGTTGATATCCTCAAAATACTCCTCGCCATCGATCAGAAAGGGCATCGGGAGCACGAAGATCCCCAGTTTCTTCGCTTCCTCTTGGGTGATGCCGCTGTTCGAATCGGTGACGATCTTGACTTTTGCCATGATCCGTCTCCAAAATAGTTTTCCTCATTATACAGAAAACTCACCTTCTTTGTCAAGGAAATTGTGAAAAAAATCCGAGCATTCCTCTTGTTTTTTCTCTATCGGTTTGACATTCCCTTCCGCCCGTGATACAATAGAACTATCTTCTCCGCACATGCGGAAAAAGGGGTGAAGGATGTTTCGCATTGTCTCCAAACGCCCGCTCAATCCAACGGTCGTAAGATTGGAAGTCGAGGCACCGCTCGTCGCCCGAAAGGCACTTGCGGGGCAGTTCGTCATCGTCCGCGCGGACGAGAAGGGCGAGCGCATCCCGCTCACCGTCGCCGATACGGACAGGGAACGCGGCACCGCTTCCGTCATCTTCCAGATCGTCGGCGGGGCGACGATGCAATTGAACGCCAAGCGGGAAGGGGAGTACATCGCCGACTTCGTGGGCCCCTTGGGCAATCCGACGGAAGTGGAAGGGCTCAAAAAGGTCGCCGTCGTCGGGGGCGGCGTGGGCTGTGCGATCGCCTACCCCGTCGCAAAACGGTTGCACGAAGAGGGGGCGGAAGTCACCTCGATCACGGGTTTCCGCGCCCGCGATCTCGTCATTCTGCAAGAGGAGTTCGGAAAGGTATCCGATCGGAATTTCCTCGTCACCGACGACGGGAGCATGGGGGAGAAGGGCAACGTGTGCCTTCCCTTGGAAAGGCTTTTAAGAAGCGGGGAGAAGTTCGATGCCGTCTTTGCGGTGGGGCCTCTCGTCATGATGAAATTCGTCGCCCTCACAACAAAACCTTATCATATCAAGACGGTCGCGAGCATGAATCCCATCATGATCGACGGCACGGGCATGTGCGGCTGTTGCCGCGTGAGCGTGGGGGGCGAGATGAAGTTCGCCTGCGTCGACGGTCCCGATTTCGACGCGCACCTCATCGATTTCGACGAGGCGATGCTTCGTTTGAAAACCTACTCCGCTTTCGAAGCGCGGGCGCGGGAGAAACACTGCCATCTCATGGAAAAGGGGGAAAACTGAAATGAGCGAACGCCAAACAATGCCCGTGCAGGCCCCCGAAGTGAGGAGAAACAACTTCTCCGAAGTCGCCCTCGGCTACACCGAAGAGAACGCGAAAATCGAGGCACAACGCTGTTTGCGCTGTAAAAACAAGCCCTGCGCTATGGGTTGCCCCGTCGGCGTGGATATTCCCGCCTTTTTGGGGCTCGCCGCGGAGGGGAAGTTCGGGGAAGCCTACCGCGTCATCCGCGAGACTTCCTCCCTTCCCGCGGTCTGCGGAAGGGTCTGCCCGCAGGAACGGCAGTGCGAGGCACGCTGTACGCGGGGAATAAAGGGGGAGCCCGTCGCCATCGGGCGGGTGGAACGCTACTGCGCCGACCATGCCCCTTCCGCAAAAGAAACGCCCGTCCCCTCCAATGGCATCCGCGTCGCGGTGGTGGGTTCGGGGCCCGCGGGGTTATCCTGCGCGGGAGAGCTCAAAAAGCGCGGGTATGAAGTCACCGTCTTTGAAGCCCTGCACTGCGCGGGCGGGGTGCTCGTTTATGGGATCCCCGCCTTCCGTCTCCCCAAAACCGTCGTGCAAAGAGAGGTCGACCTTCTCTCCTCGCTCGGCGTGAAGTTCGAACTCGACAGCGTGGCGGGCAAGGCGTTTTCCGCCGAAGAACTGCTCGGAAACGGCTATCGGGCGGTGTTCCTCGGCACGGGCGCGGGACTTCCCCGCTTTATGAATATCAAGGGGGAGAACGCCGTCGGGGTGTTTTCCGCCAACGAATATCTCACCCGCATCAATTTGATGAAGGCGTATGAAGAGGGGGCGGAAACACCCGTCTACCGCGGCAAGCACGCCGTGGTGGTGGGGGGCGGAAACGTCGCCATGGACGCTG
>CANPWF010000110.1 GCA_947581885.1 uncultured Clostridia bacterium | reverse complement strand
CGGGATGCTCTGGAACACGGTGAGCGGCACGTCGCCCGTTCCCGGGGGCATGTCGATGAAGAGAAGGTCGAGATCCCCCCACACAACGTCCGTCCAGAACTGCGTGCACGCGCCCGCGATGAGGGAGCCCCGCCACACGACGGGGTCGTCGTCGTGTTCCAAGAGGCTGTTCATGGAGATGAGCTTCACGCCCCCCTTCGCGGTGACGGGAAGGATCGCGCCGTCCGTACCCGTCGCAAGGGCGTTCGCGCCGAACGCCTTGGGAATGGAAGGCCCCGTGATGTCCGCGTCGAGAACGCCCACGCGGTAGCCCTTTGCCGCGGCGCGCACCGCGAGAAGGGACGCGACGAGGGATTTCCCCACGCCCCCCTTTCCGCTCGCCACCGCGACGACGCGCGTGATATGCGAACCCTTGTTCAACGGTTTGATGAAGGACTGCTTATCGCGCGAGGAACAGCTTCCCCCGCAAGAGGAACAGTCGTGCGTACAGTTTGCCATATTCTCTCCTTTTTTTCTATCGTTGATTGAGGGCATAATACCGCCCTTTTTTTGCCATCAGTTCCTCGTGCGAGCCCGCCTCCGCGATCCCCTTGTCCGCGATGTACAGGATCCTGTCTGCCTTGCGGATGGTCGAGAGCCGATGCGCCACGATGAACGCCGTTTTGCCTTCGAGGATACGGTCGAGGGCCTGTTGGATGACGCACTCCGTCTCCGTATCGATGGAGCTCGTCGCCTCGTCCAAAATGATGATGCGGGGGTCTTTGAGGACGATCCTCGCAAAGGAGATGAGCTGTTTCTCCCCCGCGGAAAGCCCCTCTCCGCGCCCGCCGACTTCCCCGTAATATCCCTCGGGATAGCGTGCCGCCACCCGTCCGCAGCAGATCTTTTCCGCCGCCGCGATACACTCCTCGTCGGTGGCGTTGGGGGTGCCGTAGCGGATATTTTCGATGAGCGTCCCCTTGAAGATGAAGGGCTCCTGCATGAGCACGCCGATCTCGCTTCGCAGGGAATGCAGCGTGTAATCGCGGATATCCCTTCCGTCCACCTTCACGCTCCCCTCTCCCACATCGTAGAAGCGGGAAAGCAGGTTGACAATGGTCGTCTTGCCCGCCCCCGTGGGGCCGACGAGCGCGATCTTCTCGCCCGCGGAGACGTGCAGGTTGAAATGTTCGAGCACGTCGATCCCCTTTTCGTATCCGAAGGTGACGTCCTCGTAGTCCACTTCGCCGCGGGTATTTTTGAGCTCGGCGGCATCCTTTTTATCGAAGATCCCGACGGGTGCGTCGATCGTCTCGTAGATCCGTTCGAGGTTGGCGGAGACCTGCGAGAGCTGCTGCATGGCGGCGGTGAGCTGCAAGAGCGGCGCGGCGCAGAGGTTGATATAGAGGAGGAAGGCGACGACGGTCCCCGCCACGGCGGACGCGCCCCCGAGAATGAGCGACAGCGCGACGGCGTACATCGCGAGGATCCCCGCGTTCCAGAAGAATTCCGAGATGGGCGCGTTGAGTTCGTTCCGCCGCACGATGGAGAGCCACGATTTCGTGCACCCGTCCTGCAAATCGCGGTACACTTCCTTGTTGTATGCGGAGCGGTTGCTGTTCTTGATGACCTTCTCCCCCATGATCGATTCGACGAGGAAGGCGATGCGGTTGGAATTCTTGGCGCGGTGCTTGCGGAAGAGTTTGCGCAGGGCGAACTTCACGAGAAGCACGCAGGTGACGAGGGGCACGACGGCGGCGACCACCACCGCGGTGAGCACGGGGCTCAAACAGAGCATGAACACGATCGCGACCAAGATTTTCAAAAGGTCGACGATGAAGTTCATCAGGTAGTTGGTGAGGAAATCCGCCAGCTCGTTGATATAGTCGGTGACGCGGACGGAGATCTTTCCCGCAGGGCGGGTGTCGTAATACTCGAAGGGCAGTTCCTGCAAGTGGGCGAAGATCTCCCGCCTCACTTCCGCGATGATCCCGTGCCCGAGATTTCCCATGATGAGCCGTTGAAAATAGGGCAAAACCGCGGTGAGTGCGCCGAGCACGACGAGCCCGACGATGTAGATGACGAGGGTGCGCGTCCTGCCGTCCTCCATCGGGAGAACGTCGTTGACGATGAGGCGGATGAGCGCGGGCGGGATGAGCGAGACGACGGAGGAGAGCGCGAGCAGGAGAAGAGCGAGCAAAAACGCCTTTCGGTGGGCGACGATGCGGGCAAGCAGACGCTTCAAGTACTTCGCGTCGATGACGGTCATCACCTCTTCATCCATAAAGTAGGTATTCCGCTTCATCACAATTCCTCCTTTCCGTAAGAGGAATCGTCGAGCTGCCCGTCGCTCGTCTGCAATTTCCAGATCGCGGCGAACGCCCCTCCCTTTGCGATGAGCTCTTCCGCCGTGCCGCGCTCCGCGATCTCGCCGTCGCGGAGGAACAGGATCTCGTCGCAGTCCATCACCGAGGAGACGCGGTGGGAGGCGATGAAGAAGGTCCTCCCCGCGCACTTCTCCTTGACGGCGGCGAGCACACGCTTCTCCGTCGCCATGTCGAGGGCGGAAGAAGCGTCATCGAACACGAGGACGGGTGCGCCCTTCACGAGGGCGCGGGCGATCGAAATGCGCTGTTTCTGCCCGCCCGAGAGCCCCATGCCCCGCTCGCCGACGATCGTGGAATACCCCTCGTCGAGCTTTTCGATGAATTTCGCCGCCTGCGCGGTCTCCGCCGCGTCCTTCACGATCTCCTCGTCGCAGTCGGGACGGGCGAAGGCGATATTCGCGTCGATGGTATTCGAGAACAGGAACACATCCTGAAAGACGTACGCAAATTCTGCGCGGACGACTTCGAGGGGATATGCCTTTACGTCCTGCCCGTCGATGAGGACAGCCCCGTCCGTCGTATCGAAAATGCGGGAAAGGCACTTCAAAAGGACGCTCTTGCCGCTCCCCGTTCCCCCCATCACGCCCACTTTTTTGCCGTAGGGCACGTCGAGGGAAATGTGTTTGAGGGCTTGCTTCCCGCCGAGCGTGACGCTCACGTCATCCAAGCGGACGTGCGGCGCGGGGGAAAAGACGAGCGCGGAAGGATATTCGGGCACGGCACTCTCTTCGGAGAGGAGTTTTTGCAACCGTCCCCCCGAGACGAGCTGGTTCTGCATGGAGAAACAGTTGTTGGAGATCTGCGTGATGTGCGCGATGATCTTGGTGACGTACGTCGTCGCCGCGGCGAGACTGCCGATATAGAGATTGCCCGAGAGCACGAGGAGCACCGCGATGACGATGGTCCCCACATAGCCGATCTGCTGAAAGCCCGTAAAGATCGCGTTGTACTTCGCGTTGAGCTTCACCTGACGGATACTGAGATCGCGCACCTTCCCGTTGCAAGCGTCGAACTTGCTCATCTCCTTCTCCTCCGCGGCGAAGGAGCGCACGATGCGCACGGCATCGATGTTCTCCTGTACGTCGAGATTGATCTCGGAATAGCCGTCGCGGATGGCGCGGAAGAGCTTGCGCGAGGCGGAGAGATACCGCACGAGCGAAAAGACGAAGAAGGGCGCGATCGCCACGGGAATGAAGAGCAGCCGCCAATCCATCGTCGTGAGCGCGACGACGGAGAGCGCGATCATCAGCACGGAATCGAACAGCCCCATCGCGATCAGGCTGTAAAAATCCTTGAAGATGATCGTATCGCGGTTGATGACGGTGAGCAGTTCGCCCATGTTGTAGCGGGAGAGCGTTTCGCCGTCCAATGCGAGGAGTTTATCGTACGTCACTTCGCGGAGCTTGTTCTCCATCTGCAACCCGCTCCAACGCAGGATATAATTTTTGACGTAAATGCAGAGGATCCGCAAAAGGAAGATGACCGTAAAGAGAACGGCGAGCGTTCCGAAGAGCTGCCACGTGCCGGGGGCACCGTATTTGCCAGAATACAGGAAGGAAAAGAGCCCTCCCGACGGCGGATCTTCCGCGTCGTAAGCGAGGACGAAATCGATGAATCCCGCGTCGATGAGGGGGATCGCAAGGTCGCATACGATAGCCGCCGAGCTCAACAGTGCCGCCAACAGGAAGATCGGAAGATACCGCTTGTAGTAGCCGAGCCCGAAACGGATGATGTGCATGAGGAGGGAGCCTCCTACCTTTTGTTTTGTGTATTTTATCATACCGCGCGGAAAAAAGGCAAGCGTTCGGACGGGGAAAATTTTCTTTCCCGATAAATTTTTTCAGTTCCCCGTTTTCGCTTGCAAAATTTTGCGGATTGGGATATACTGTTTTTGCTGTGATAGGCGGGGAGTCGGCGGTGCCCTGTATCTGCAATCCGCCATAGCAGAGCCGAACGCTTTTCTCGGTGCGTACCATGGAAGGTTGCGCGCGGTAAGAGATGTTGATCGCAAGGTCTTATGCAACGTGCGTCCGCGAACCGTGTCAGGGTAGGGATACAGCAGCACTAAACGGAGCCGCACGTGTGCCATGAGGTAGCTTTGCGGGAGTTGTCTGCCGCGTTTCCGCTTCGGTGGCTCGCAACAAAAAAAGCCCTCACAGTCTTTCGGAAATATTCGCCGTGCGATCCTGCGCGGCGTTTTTTCTTCGGAAAAATTTTACGATTTTCCCCGCGGTGCTTGTATTTCCCGCAAAGGCGTGTTATAATAGAGGCAATTCATTGAACGGAGGAATGTATGAGACTGACCGAAGAAACGAGAAAGACCCTGCGCATCCGCGTGGACTACACCAACATGACCGATAAGTACCTCGGCGAAAAGGGAATCTCCCAAAAGACGCTCGATACCCACAAGGCGATCGCGAGAAAGGCGCATGCCTATGTGAGCGAAAACCGCGGCAAAGACGAGCTCTTTATGGGCTGGACCGAACTCCCCTACAATCAGGACGAAGTCGTTGCCGACATTTTGGCGACGGCAAAGGAGATCAGAAGAAAGTTCGAATATTTCGTCGTGCTCGGCATCGGCGGTTCCGCGCTCGGCCCCTCGATGGCGTTCTCCGCGCTCTGCCATTTGCACTATAACGACCTGCCGAAATCCAAACGGCGCGGGCCCAAGTTCTTCGTCGAAGATAACGTCGACCCCGTCCGCATGAAGGAACTTCTCGACGTTATCGACGTGAAAAAGACCTGCTTCAACGTCATCTCGAAATCGGGCGCGACGAGCGAAACGATGACGCAGTATCTCGTCGTCGCCGACCTTTTGAAGAAGGCGGGCTGCAACGTGAAAGAACACCTCGTGTTCACAACTGATCAATCGCGCGGCAATCTCGTAAAAATTTCCAAGGAACTCGGCGGCGTGAAATCCTTCGTGCTCGGCGACGGCGTGGGCGGAAGGTTCTCCGAACTCTCCCCCGTCGGGCTTCTCCCCGCCGCAGTGTGCGGGATCGACATCAAACTCCTTCTGAAAGGCGCGGCGTATATGGATAAGCTCTGCCGCACGCCCGACTTCAAGAAGAACCCCGCCCTCGTCTCCGCGACGCTCCAATTCATCGCGATGAAGGAAGGCAAGAATATCGGCGTGATGATGCCCTATTCGGATAATCTTCGCTACGTCTCCGATTGGTATGCCCAGCTCTGGGCGGAAAGCCTCGGCAAGAACGTCACCCTCTCGGGAGAGGCTTGCAACGTGGGGCAGACCCCCGTCAAAGCCCTCGGCGTTACCGATCAGCACTCGCAGGTCCAGCTCTACACCGAAGGCCCCTTCGACAAGGTGGTGACATTCCTCTCCGTCGGGAGCTATAAGGAGAAGTCCCCCATTCCGCACGGGTGCGAGAACATCCCCGATGTCGGCTTCTTGGGCGGACATACCATGGAAGAGCTCATCCAAGCCGAGAACAAGGCGACGGCGTTCGCCCTCACCAAAGCGGGCAGGATGAACTACACGGTGACCCTCCCCGAAGTCAACGAATTCACAATCGGCGAACTGCTGTATTACTTTGAATTGCAGACGGCGTACGCGGGCGCGATGCTCAACATCGATACGTATAACCAACCCGGCGTGGAGGCGGGCAAGAAGGCGACCTTCGCCCTCTTGGGCAAACCCGGTTACGAATCCCAACGCGCCGCCCTCGACGGAGCCTCCCCCGACCCGAATTATATTGTTTGATCCCCTATCGGCTCCCCCGATAGAAGCCGTACCGCCCTTGTCTCCGCTAACTCGGC
>CANPWF010000109.1 GCA_947581885.1 uncultured Clostridia bacterium | reverse complement strand
CCTCATCCTGTCCGACCGAAGGGCGCACGAGCCGCAAGGCGAAGTAGCGGAGCGTAGCGGAGTCGAAGGATCTCGCCACCCTCCATACGTACATGTCCGTTGAGAATTGTGCGAGATTTCTCGACTGCGCTCGAAATGAGGTGGGAGTAGCGTACACCGACCGCTAAAATAATGCCATTCCTTATTCCTCGCTGTCCCCTCCGGGGGAAGTGTCCCGCAGGGACGAAAGGGGTTGAGTGTACGGACTGCTATAAATACGTCACCCTGAGCCGAAGGGTCGTCCGCCCTTGACGACCCTTCGAGTCGAACGGGTCACCGCAGTTTTAAGTCTAAGGTGATTCCTACTTCGCGCAAGGACGCGCTCGTGCCGCCCAAGGAATGAACAGAATAAGGCGGGGCGACTCGTCCCTGCGCAAGGACACCGCAGGGACGGCTCGGAATGACGTGATTATAAAGTTGCGTACGGTCACACCCCCTCAGTCACGCCCCAAGGGCGGGGCGTGACAGCTCCCCCTCGAGGGGGAGCCGAGAGGGAGAAAGGCAAGGCGCGGCGCGACTGCCCAAGAGAGGGAGCCGAGAGGCGGCGCGGATTCCACGGCGGGAGAGGCGAGAGGCGGCGCGGATTCCACGCCGAGAAGGGGAAGCCGAGGAAGATGTGCATAAAAAGTTCGGCGGGGCGGCATATTGAAAGTACACGGAGGTTTTGTATGAAAGCAACGGGAATCGTGCGGCGCATCGACGAACTCGGGCGCGTCGTCATTCCGAAAGAAATACGGCGCACGTTGCGCATTCGCGAGGGAGATCCCCTCGAACTCTTCACCGACCGCGACGAGCTGATGCTCAAAAAGTACTCCCCCATCGCCTCGGTGGAGCGATTCGCAGACAGCACGGCGAAGTCCCTCTTCGAGCAGAGCGGCTTTCTTTCCGCCGTCGCCGATACGGACACGGTGCTCGCCGCCTACGGCACGGGGAAGAAGCTCATCGCGGGAAAGACCGTCTCAAAGAAACTCGGCGAGATCATGGACGCGCGTTCGAGCTATCTCGCCAACCGCAAGGAAGGGGGCGACATCGTAGAGATCGCGGAGGACGGCGAATACCGTGCGACGGCACAGGTGATCGCGCCCATCGTGGCGGGCGGGGACTGCCTCGGCGCGGTGATCCTTCTCTCGCAGGACGAGGGCGCGGTGATGGAAGGGAACGCCGTCAAGCTCGCCCGCCTCACCGCCGCGATCATCGCGGGGCAATTCGATCCCGTATGAAGAGCGGAAGCTACCTGAAAAACGCCGCGGTGCTCTCCCTCGGAAGTTTTGCGGCGAAGGCGATCGGGGCACTGTACCGTGTGCCGCTCGCGATGATCTTGGGGGGATACGGCATGGGGCTCTATCAGATGGCGTATCCTCTCTTTTGCGTGCTCATCACCCTCTCCTCGGCGGGGGTGCCGTCGGCGTTTTCCCGTCTGCTCGCGGGGGAGATCGCCGCGGGGAGCGACGGAAGGGACACCCTCTTCACCGCCCTCCGCCTCTTTGCCGCGCTCGGGGCCCTCGGCACCCTCGGCATGTTCCTTCTCGCCCCCGTCATGAGCAATTTGCAGGGGGAGAAAGCCCTGCTTCCTTGCTATCTCGTCCTCGCGCCCGCCGTCTTTTTGGAGACGGGCATCGCCGTTTTGCGGGGATATTTTCAGGGGAAGAACGACATGGCCCCCACCGCCTGTTCGGAAATTTGCGAACAGCTCTTTAAGGCGGGGTTGGGACTTGTGCCCGCGCTGTGTTTTCGCGCCGATCCCGCCCGCGCCGCCCTCTGTGCGTTGGGAGCGGTGACCCTCTCCGAACTCTGCGCCCTCCTCTATCTTTTGAGGAGATTGGCGGGAGAGCCCCGCATTCCCCGCTTAAAGGGACGAAAGACATCCCCCTCGTCCGTTTTCCTTTCCGCGCTCCCCGTGATGCTCTCCGCGGCGATCCTGCCCCTCTCGCGCATGCTCGACAGCGTGGTGCTCGTCCGCCTGCTCGAAGGGACGGGAAACGCCGTCTCGCTGTACGGGCTGTTTGCGGGCGGTGCGCTCACCCTTGTGGGCGTGCCTGCTTCGATTTGCCACGGGCTTGCCTCGGCGAGCGTCCCATCCGTCGCCGCCGCCACCGCCCGTAAAGATGAGGAGGGGGCGAAAAAACATGCCCTATCCGCTCTCCTGTATACCCTCGCGCTCGCCGTCCCCTCCGTGCCCGCGCTCCTTCTCTTTTCGAAGCCCGCCGCCCGCCTTCTCTTCCCCTCCCTCGCGGAAGAAGAATTTTCCGTTTTGGTGCGGCTCATCCGCATTTCCTCGATATCGGCGGCGACGCTCGCGGGGCTCAACACCCTCTCTTCCTGCCTCACGGGGATGGGGAAGGCGAACTGTGCGGCGAGTTCGGTCCTTCTCGGCGTTCTTGTAAAGCTCGCGCTTCAAATTTTGCTCGTGCCTCTGCCGAAGTTCTCCGTTTTGGGCGCGGCGATCGCGGAGAATGCCTGCTATCCGGTTGCTTTTTTCCTCGATTTGTTCTATACTGTAAAAAAGAACAAGGAGAAACAACGTGATCACGATCGTAAGTTTGGGGACGGAACGGGGCGACTTGACGGTGCGGGGACTGCGTGCGGTCAGAGCGGCGGACGAGGTGCTTGTACGCACGGAGCGGATGCCCTCGCTCGCAACGCTTGACGACGAACATATTCCCTACACCACCCTCGATTTTCTGTATGAATCGAGCAGGAATTACGATTCTCTTGCGGAGAAGATCGCAAGGGAAGTCCGCCGCCGCGGGAAGGATAAAAACGTCTGCTACTGTATCGACGGTTGTGCCGCGGAGGACGAAGCCGCCCGCCTTTTATTAAAACACAGGGTCACTCTCATCGACGGGCGTTCCAAGGCGGCGCATTTTGCTTCCGCCGCAAAACTCAATGGGGAATATTCCGCCTACTCCGCCTTCTCGCCCGTGCGGCCCGTCTCCCTTCCCGCCGTCTTTTACGACGTTACGGCGGACAATCTCTCCGATTGGAAACTCTCCCTTGCCGAACAGTTCGGCGATGAAGTGCCCGTCTGCCTTATTTCCGAACATTCCGCCGAGAAAATGCCCCTCTTCGAAGCCGACCGTAGAAAGGATTTCGGCAATCTTTCGGGGCTCGTCGTGTACGATGTTCCCCTCTTGGAGAAAAAGAAGTACGATTTCGAAGATCTTCTTGCCATTATGCGCCGCCTGCGTGCCCCCGACGGCTGCCCTTGGGACAGGGTGCAGACGCATGAAAGTATCCGTATCAACGCCATTGAAGAGGCGTACGAGCTCGTCGACGCGATCGACAAGAGCGACCCCGACAAGATCTGCGAAGAGACGGGCGACGTGTTGATGCAGGCGGTTTTCCATGCCCTCATGGAGGAGGAGAAGGGGACGTTCTCCGTCGGCGACATGGTGACGACGCTGTGCGAAAAACTCATCACGCGGCACACCCATATCTTCGGCGGCGACCATGCCGAAAACGCCGAGGGCGCACTCTCCGTCTGGGAGAAGAACAAGATGACGGAGAAGCACCAAACTACGTATTCGGACGCTGTCCGCGACGTGCCCGCAGTCTTTCCCGCTCTGCTCCGCGCCCAAAAGGTCGCCAAGCGGATGGAGAAGGGCGGCTGGGACAAGGCGACGATCGAGAACTTCGAACGGAAATTCCGCGAGGAGTACATCGAACTCAAAGAGGCGATGAAAGGCGGCGACAAAGCGCGGATCTTCGAAGAGCTCGGCGATGTACTCTTTTGCACCGTGGAACTCGGAAGGGCGATGGGGATCGACTGCGAGATGGCACTTCTCGATACGGTGAAAAAGTGCTCGAACCGCTATTGCCTGTACGAATCGCTCGTGCTCGCCGACGGGAAGGACGTGCATTCCCTCACCGACGAGGAGAAAGAATTCTACTATCGGAAGGCGAAGGATGCTGCACGCGCTTGACGTACGGGGGTTGAAGATCCCGAACAACGTCTTTCTCGCCCCCATGGCGGGATATACCAACCTGCCCTTCCGCTCGATGTGCGAAAGATTGGGCGCGGGGCTCACGTTCACCGAGATGGTGAGCGCGAAGGGCCTCCATTATGCCAACGCCGAAACGGGTTCGCTCCTTCTGCATGCCTTTCCCTCCGAGGACGAAGAAGTTTCTTCCGTTGAAGAAAGCTCCGAAGAAATAAATACGCCCCTCGCCGCACAGCTCTTCGGCTCCGACCCCGCCCTCCTTCGCGAGGCGTGCGAGAGCGAAGCCCTGCGCGATTTCGATATCATCGACCTCAACATGGGCTGCCCCATGCCCAAGATCGTAAGAAACGGGGAAGGCAGTGCCCTGCTCGAAAATCTTCCCCTCGCCGAAAAGATCGTTTCGGAATGCGTGAAGAGCGGGAAACGAATTTCGGTAAAATTCCGTATCGGCATTAGGGAAGGCGAGACGCACGCGGCGGAATACGCAAAGGCGTTCGAGGGCGCGGGGGCGTGTATGCTCACCGTGCACGGCAGAACGCGGGAGAAGATCTATACGGGCCCGCCCGACTTTTCGGAGATCGCGGCGGTGAAGAACGCCGTGCAAATTCCCGTCATCGCCAACGGGGGAATTTGGAGCAGGACGGACGCGGAGAAGATGATCGAACGGACGGGGGCGGACGGGGTGATGATCGCCCGCGCCGCACTCTATAATCCCCGCGTGTTCTGCTCGATCGCCGAACGGGAAAAGCCGCCCCTTCTTCCCCTCTTTCTGCGTCAGCTCGACGAGACGAAAAAGCTGTACGGCGAGCGGTTCGCCCTCGTGTACATGCGCAAGATGGCGGCGTTCTATCTGAAGGGGGCACGCGGCGCGGCAAAGGGAAAGCAACGCCTCTTTGCGGCGACAAGCACCGATGAGGTAAGATCCCTTGCCGAAGAATTGATGAAAGAAGAATAAAAAATCGCGCCGCGGCTTTCTCCGCAGCGCGATATTTTTTGTAATCGTCAATTGTTCATCACATAGTGGATAGACGAGTAATCGGTGGAATTCATGAGCGATTCCAAAAACCGTTTGAATTCTTCGGGTTTGCTGATATCGTCGGTGGAGATATCCCATCCCGCCCCCTGTTTATCGATCTTCACGTCGCCGTAATGGAAGAGCCGTCCCCAAAAACTCTGCGAAACGCTCGTTCCGACGATCGGGGTGAGAATGGAACGCCGTTCTTTGACGTTGAGAAGCCCTTCGTGCACGAGGATGTGATCGTCATAGATCTCGATGCGATAGGCGTGCGCGACGAGCACAGAGAACACGATCACGACCACTCCGACGGCGATGAGCGCGAGACCGACGAGCCCCGCCAAGCTCCCGCCCACAAAGAAGATGATCGCAAGAAGAATGCCGACGAGCACGAGCAGGACTGCAATGGCGCACGCCCCTTTATAGTGCCACGCCGAACGGCGAGCGGTGTACAACAGTTTCCCCGTTGTCTTTTCCACGGGATTGGTATTTTGGTTCATACATGCCTCCTTTTGTTCCATTATATAAGAAGAAAACTTCTTTGTCAAGTAATCAAAGAAGTTTTCTTCTAAAATTGGGGCATGATAGGAAGTGTGATCAAGGAACTTCGCCTCGAACGCGGGCTCTCCCAAGCCGAACTCGGCAAGAAGATCGATGTAAGCCAAAAGGCGATCGACTATTGGGAACGGGGCGTGAACGAACCGAAAGCGTCGTATATCGTCTCGCTTTGCGATTTTTTTCTCGTCTCGGCGGATTACCTACTCGGCAGAACGGACCATTGAGTACCGATTCTATGGCGCACGCCCGTCCTTCGACGTTGTTACTTCGCCTTGCGGCTCGTGCGCCCTACGGTCGGGCAGGATGACGTGCGCCCCTCTCTCGCTGCCCCTTGAGGGGGAAGTGGCGCGGCGACCTTCCGCGCCGAAAGGGGTTGAATGTACGGAAAGGCTATATTACGTCACCCTGAGCCGCCGCTGCCCTTGCGGCGTGTCGAACGGGTCACCGCAGTTTTCATAAGGCGGAGATTTCTCGACGACGCTGCCCGACCGCAAGAGCGCGGTCGGGCAGCTGCTCGAAATGACGTATTGGTAGCCTCAACCCCCACCCCTGCCCCGCCCCCTTCAAAGGGGGCAGGTAATAAGGATGACGTGATTTTGCAGTCCGTACATTC
>CANPWF010000108.1 GCA_947581885.1 uncultured Clostridia bacterium | reverse complement strand
CAAGGACGGGGGACGAGGGCCCGAACACGGGGGGAATGGGCACCGTCGCGCCCAACCCCTACTATACGGAAGAGATATCCGCCCGCTGCGAAAAAGAGATCTTCCTTCCCACCGTCCGCGCGATGAAAGAGGAGGGGAGGATGTTCCGCGGGTGTTTGTATTTCGGGCTCATGCTCACAAAAGAGGGCCCCAAAGTCATCGAATACAACTGCCGCTTCGGCGACCCCGAAACGCAGGTCGTATTGCCCCTTCTGCGATCCGATCTTCTCGAAATCATGCTCGCCTGCCGCAATGGCACGCTGAAAAATACCGAGGTGAAATTCTCGCACGGGGCGGCGTGCTGTGTGATCCTCGCCTCCGAAGGTTACCCCCAAAAATACGACACGGGGTACGAAATTTCCCTTCCGCAGACGAAGGACGGGGAAGAGATCTACATCGCGGGTGCCAAGATCGAAAAAGGAAAACTCGTGACGGCGGGCGGCAGAGTGTTGGGTGCGACGGCGACCGCGGAAAGCCTTCCCGACGCGATCCGCCGTGCCTACGCGCTCGCGGAGAACATCGCCTTCCGAAACGCCTACAAACGCGCGGATATCGGGGCGCGCGCCCTCACCGCGCTCGGAGAATAATATGGTTTACAGGATCTACGTCGAGAAGAAGGAGGGCTTCCGCCGCGAAGCGGAAAAGCTCCTTTCCGAGATCAAAGACTTCCTCGGGATCGCGGGAGTCACTTGCGTTCGCGTTCTGAACAGGTACGACGCGGAGGGCATCGAACGCGCCCTCTTCGACGAGTGCGTGAAAACGGTGTTCTCCGAGCCGCAGATGGACGAAGCGAAAGAGGAGATCGACGTTTCGGGCGCACGGGCGTTCGCGGTGCAATCCCTCCCCGGGCAATTCGATCAGCGTGCCGATTCCGCCGCGCAGTGCATCCAGCTCATCGGGAAGGGACCCCGCCCCACCGTGTGCGCGGCGAAGGTGTATTTGGTGTACGGCAAGATCTCCGACGGGGAATTTGCCGCGATCAAAAAGTACGTCATCAACCCCGTCGAGTGCCGCGAGGTCGGCTTCGAAGTGCCGAGCACCCTTCAAATCTCCCATCCCGAACCCGCGGAGACGGAAATTCTGCACGGGTTCACGAAGTTCTCCGAGGAAGAACTTGCCGCCTTCGGAAAACAGTACGCCCTCGCCATGGACGGGGACGACCTTCTCTTCTGCCGCGAATATTTCTCGTCCGAGCGGCGGGATCCCACCCTCACCGAGATCCGCATGCTCGATACGTATTGGTCCGATCATTGCCGCCACACCACCTTCCTCACCACCCTCGACAAGGTGACGTTCGAGGACCCCGCCGTAGAAAAAACGTATGAAGAATACCTCGCCGCGCGGGAGGAATTAAAGAGGACGAAGCCGATTACCCTTATGGACGTTGCGACGATCGCGATGAAACTTCTCAAAAAGAGGGGAGCGTTGCCGCGGCTCGACGAGAGCGAGGAGATCAACGCCTGCACGGTGAAGATCAAGGTGAACGTCGACGGGGAGGACGAGGACTATCTTCTCCTCTTCAAAAACGAGACGCACAACCACCCCACCGAGATCGAGCCCTTCGGCGGAGCGGCGACCTGCATCGGCGGGGCGATCCGCGATCCCCTTTCGGGCAGGAGCTACGTCTATGCCGCGATGCGCGTGACGGGTGCGGGAGATCCGCTCACCCCCGTCCGCGAAACGATGCAAGGAAAACTTCCCCAGCGCAAGATCGTGACGGAGGCGGCGGCGGGATATTCCTCCTACGGCAATCAGATCGGGCTCGCGACGGGGCTCGTCGACGAGATGTATCACGAAGGCTACACCGCCAAGCGGCTTGAAATCGGCGCGGTCATCGCGGCTGCCCCCCAAAAGAACGTTCGGCGGGAGACACCCGTCTCGGGCGACAAAGTCATTCTGCTCGGCGGAAGGACGGGACGGGACGGCTGCGGCGGCGCGACGGGTTCGAGCAAGCCCCATTCCCTCGAAAGTCTCGTCTCCTGCGGGGCGGAAGTGCAAAAGGGGAATCCCCCCGAGGAGAGAAAGCTCCAACGGCTCTTCCGAAACAGCGAGGCCGCCCTTCTCATCAAGCGGTGCAACGATTTCGGCGCGGGCGGCGTTTCCGTCGCCGTCGGCGAACTTGCGGACGGGCTTTCGATCGATCTCGATCTCGTCCCCAAAAAGTACGAGGGTTTGGACGGCACCGAGCTCGCGATCTCCGAATCGCAGGAGCGAATGGCGGTCGTCGTCGACGGGAAGGACGTTCCCCGTTTCCTCGAACTCGCCGAGAAGGAAAATCTCGAAGCGACGGTCATCGCCACCGTCACCGAAGAGCCCCGTCTCGTGATGAAGTGGAGGGGAAAGAAAATCGTCGACGTCTCCCGCGAATTTCTGAACAGCAACGGCGCGGAAAAGCACGCTTCGGCAAAAATTTCCCGCGGCACGGATTTCCGAAAGAAGATCCCGTCCGACTTTGCGGAGGGGATGAAATCCCTCGTCGGGGACCTCAACGTCTGTTCGAAGAGGGGACTTTCGGAACGGTTCGATTCGACGATCGGCGCGGGCACCGTGCTCATGCCCTTCGGCGGGAAATACCAGACCACCCCCCCGCAGGCGATGGTGCACCTCGTCTCCCTCGAACACGGGCACACGGATACCGTCTCCTACATGGCTTGGGGGGGCAATCCGCACATCGCCGAGCACAGCCCCTATCACGGGGCGTATCTCGCCGTCGTCGAGAGTATTTGTAAGCTCATCGCGACGGGCGCGAAGTTCAAAGATATCTACCTCACCTTTCAGGAATATTTTCTGCGGACGGGGAAGGACGAGAGAAGGTGGGGGATCCCCCTTGCCGCCCTTCTCGGCGCGTTCAAGGCGCAAACCGATTTGGGGATCGCCGCGATCGGCGGGAAGGACTCGATGAGCGGCACCTTCGAACATCTCGACGTTCCGCCCACCTTCGTCTCCTTCGCCGTGACGGCGGGGAAGGCGGAGGACGTTCTGTCCCCCGAATTCAAGGGGGCGGGGCACAACGTTTTCCTTTTGAAACCCGAAACAGACGGGAACGGAACGCCCGCTCCCCATTCCCTCCTTTCCCTCTTCTCCCGCGTGCATTCCCTGATGAAAGAGGGGAAAGTGTTCGCCGCGTTCACCCCCGTGTTCGGCGGCGTTGCGGAGGGGATCTTCAAGAGCTGTATCGGCAACATGGTGGGCTTCGAATACGAAAACGGGGCACCCATGTCTGAGATCTTCTCCTACAATTACGGTGCTTTCGTGCTCGAAACGGAAGAAACCATCGACGGCGGGATCCTTCTCGGAAGGACGGTAAAAACGCCGCATATCCGATACGGCGAAACCATCCTTTCCCTCGCCGAACTTCTGAAAATTTACGAAAAGAAGCTCGAGCCCGTCTATCCCACAACCGCGCCGCACGCGGAGGGAACATACAACGTTGAATATTTCGGGCGGAGCACCCTTTCCCCCGCGCACAAGAGAAAGCCCGCCGTTCTCATTCCCGTGTTCCCGGGCACCAACTGCGAGTACGATACGGCGAAGGCGTTCGAGGACGCGGGCGCGAAAACGGAGACGTTCGTCATCCGCAACCGCACGCGGGAGGAAGTTGCCCGCTCGGCGGAAGAATTCGCCGCCCGTATCAAAAAGAGCAACATCCTCTTCATCCCCGGGGGGTTCTCGGGCGGGGACGAGCCCGACGGTTCGGGCAAATTCATCACGGCGTTCTTCCGCGGCGAGGAGATCGAAGAGCAGGTGAAAGCCCTTCTCGAAGAGCGGGACGGGCTGATGGGGGGCATCTGCAACGGGTTTCAAGCCCTCATCAAATTGGGACTTGTGCCCTATGGGAAGATCGTTGAAACAGACGAAACCTGCCCCACGCTCACCTATAACGACATCGGGCGGCATCAGAGCCGCATCGTGCGGGTGCGCGTCGCGTCCGTCAAGTCGCCGTGGCTGAGCGGCGTTGCGGTCGGCGACATCTTCAACGTCCCCATTTCGCACGGGGAGGGGAAATTCGTCGCCCCCGCCCCGCTCCTTTCCGAACTTGCAAAGAACGGACAGATCATGACGCAGTACGTCGATTTCGACGGAAACGCCACCATGGATATCAACTTCAACCCCAACGGGAGCATGAACGCCGTCGAGGGCATCCTCTCGCCCGACGGCAGGGTGTTCGGCAAGATGGGGCACGCCGAGCGCAAGGGCAAGTGGCTGTATCGGAACGTCCTCGGGCAGTACGAGATGAAACTCTTCGAGAGCGCGGTGAAGTATTTCCGATAACTCCCTTCATGCAGTCAAAAGAGCGAACAAAAACCCAAATTTTTTCGGAGGTAAAACGATGAAAACGGATATCGAGATCGCACAGGAAGCGAAAATTTCCCCCATTTCGGAGATCGCAAAAAAGGTCGGGCTCTCGGAGAACGACATCGAATATTACGGCAAATACAAGGCGAAAGTCGGGCTCAACATCATGGAGAAGGGGAAGGACGGCAAGCTCATCCTCGTCACCGCCATCACCCCCACGCCCGCGGGAGAGGGAAAAACGACGACGACCATCGGGCTCGCGGACGGGCTCTCCCGCATCGGGAAGAAAACGGTCGTAGCATTGAGGGAACCTTCCTTGGGGCCCGTGTTCGGGATCAAGGGGGGAGCCGCGGGCGGCGGCTATGCGCAGGTCGTCCCCATGGAAGATATCAATTTGCACTTCACGGGGGACTTCCACGCGATCGGTGCGGCGAATAATTTGCTTGCCGCCATGCTCGATAACCATATTTTCCAAGGGAATTCTCTTGGTATCGACCCTTCGAAGATCACTCTCCACCGCTGTGTGGATATGAACGATCGGCAGCTCCGCTACGTCGAGGACGGGTTGGGCGGACCCAAGTCGGGGGTTCCGCGCAAGGACTTCTTCGATATCACCGTCGCCTCCGAAGTGATGGCGGTGTTCTGCCTCGCAACGTCGATCTCCGATTTGAAAGCCCGCCTTTCCCGCATGATCGTGGGCTATACCTATGAGGGGAAACCCGTCACGGCGGGGGACTTGAAGGCGGCGGGCGCGATGACCGCCCTTCTGAAAGACGCGTTGAAGCCCAACCTCGTGCAGACGCTCGAGGGCACGCCCGCCTTCGTGCACGGTGGTCCCTTTGCCAACATCGCGCACGGGTGCAATTCGGTGATCGCCACCAAGACGGCGTTGAAGCTCGGCGACTACGTCGTCACCGAGGCGGGATTCGGGGCGGATCTCGGCGCGGAGAAATTCCTCGATATCAAGTGCCGCTTTGCGGATCTGAAACCCGCGGCTGTCGTCGTCGTCGCCACCGTCCGCGCCCTCAAAATGCACGGCGGCGTGCCGAAAACCGAACTGACGGAGGAGGACCTTCCCGCCCTCGAACGGGGACTTCCCAACCTCCTGAGGCACGTTTCCAACATGAAGAACGTGTACGGGCTCCCCACCGTCGTCGCCGTCAACCGCTTCCCGACGGATACGGACAAGGAGATTTCCCTCGTCATCGAAAAGTGCAGAACGCTCGGCGTGAACGTAGTGCTTTCCACCGTCTGGGCGGAAGGGGGCAAGGGGGGCGAAGAGCTCGCGAGAGAGGTCGTACGCCTCTCCGAAGAGAAGAGCGATTTCAACTTCTGCTACCAAACTTCCCGCCCCATCAAGGAAAAAATCTCGGCGATCGTGCAAAAGATTTACGGCGGGAAGGATGTCGTCTATACGCCCGAAGCGGAGGAAGAGATCGAAAAATTGACCGCGCTCGGCTTCGCGGATACGCCCGTGTGCATGGCAAAGACGCAATACTCTTTTTCCGACGATCAATCTCTCCTCGGCGCACCCGAGAACTTCACCGTCACCGTACGGAGCGTGCGAATTTCGGCGGGCGCGGGGTTCGTCGTCGCCCTCACGGGCAACATCATGACGATGCCGGGGCTGCCCAAAGTCCCCGCCGCCGAGAACATCGACGTTTCCCCCGACGGGAAGATCATCGGGCTGTTTTGAGGGAGAGTACGTTGCCATTCTCGCTGCCCCCTTTGGGGGAAGTGGCGCGGTGCCCTTCCGCGCCGAAAGGGGTTGGAAGTACGAAAAGGCATAAACTACGTCATGTCGAGCCGAATAGTCGCCGCTCGTAATAGGCGGCGAGTATTCGAGTCGCCCCGCCTTATTCTGTTTATTCCTTGGGCG
>CANPWF010000107.1 GCA_947581885.1 uncultured Clostridia bacterium | reverse complement strand
CCCTGCCAGATCGAGAAGCCCGTCACGCCCAAAAGGGAGCCCATCGAGCCCCACTCGGTGAGGGCGATATACCCGACGACAAGGAAAAGGAGCGCGGCGGTGGAGATCGGGAAGTACCACCACCGTTCGCAGGCGAGGCAGAACCAGAACAGCCCGAGCGTCGAGGCGATCCCCTTCCCCCCTTTGAATTTCATCGTCACGGGGAAGATGTGCCCGACGATGACGAACACGCCGCAAAAATATCTCGTGAAGTCGGAGACGACGACCAAGGAGCCTTCGAACACATAATTTTTGAAGATAAAGTAGCTGATAACGGCGGGGATCCCCCCTTTGCACGCGTCGAGGAGGAAGTTCAAAAGCCCGATTTTGAGCCCGAATTCGCGGCTCACGTTCATGGTGCCGGGGTTGCCGCTCCCCATCTTCTTGATATCCTTATGCTTGATCTTCGCGATGAGCACGGCAAAGTTGAAGCAGCCGACAAAGTAGCAGACGACCGCCATGAGGAGCATCCAATACCAGAACTCGGAAAAGGCAAGCGTTTTCATTCCTTCTCCTTTTTGCTGTGCGCCCGAATGAGCAACGGGGTGCCCGAAAAATCGTACGCGCCGCGGATGACGTTTTCAAGGTAACGCTCGTAGGAAAAGTGCAGGAGCGTTTCGTCGTTGACCTGCAAGGAAAAGACGGGCGGGCACACCGAGACCTGTGCGGCATAATACAGTTTCATCCGTCTGCCGAGGTAGCTCGGGGGTTCGGATACGCGCATCGCGTCCATCAGAAGGTCGTTCAAAGCCCCCGTGGGAACGCGGAAGGAAGCGTGAGCGTACACCTCTTCCGCCAAAGCGAGCAACTTTTCGACGCGCTGTCCCGTTTTCGCCGAGACGTATGCGGACTTAAAGTACCCCATGAATTTGAGATCTTCGGCAAGGTCCTTTTCGAACTTCTGAACGGTATTCGTATCCTTTTCGACGAGGTCCCACTTGTTCATGACGATGAGGGAAGGCTTCCCCTCCTCGTGGACCATGCCCGCGATCTTCACATCCTGTTCGGTGAGCCCTTCCGTCGCGTCGACGACGAGAAGCACGACATCTGCCCGTTTCACCGCGTCGAAGGCGCGGAGCACGGAATAGTATTCGACATCGTCGTTCACCGAACGTTTGCGGCGAATGCCCGCCGTGTCGATGACGGTGTAGCTCTTCTCCCCACGTTGAAAGCGGGTATCGACCGCGTCCCGCGTGGTGCCCGCAACGGGGGTGACGATGGTGCGTTCTTCCCCCAAAATGCGGTTGACGAGGGAACTCTTCCCCGCGTTGGGCTTGCCGACGATGGCGATCTTCAAGGATCCCGTCTCCTCCGCTTCGCCGCGGGGGAACATCTCAACGGCGCGGTCGAGCACGTCGCCCACCCCGCGGGAATGTTCGGACGAGACGGCGAAGGGTTCCCCCAGCCCCAACGAATAGAATTCGGAGAGCTTTTCGGGGGAATAGTCGTCCACCTTGTTGACGACGAGAACGATGGGCTTTTTGCTTCTACGAAGGAGGTGCGCAACGTCCGTATCGGCGGGGGTGAGCCCCTCCCGCGCGTCGGTGAAAAACAAGATGACATCCGCCGTATCGATGGCGAGTTCGACCTGCGCGGCGATGTGGCGCATCATGCCGTCCTCACTGCCGATCTCGAACCCGCCCGTATCGATGAGGGTGAAGGGCTTCCCGCACCATTCGCAGTCTGCGGTGATACGGTCGCGCGTGACGCCCGGCCTGTTCTCCGTGATGGAAATTTTCCGCCCCGCGACCTTGTTGAAGAAGGTGCTCTTCCCCACGTTGGGACGGCCGACGATGGCAACTGCGGGAACCATATCCCCTCCCTTAAATGGCGAGCGTAACGCCTAAGATCGTCCCCGCGACGTAGATCGCGAGCACGATGAAGTAGAAAATTTTCCAGCCGCTTCTCTTCCCCCGCACGAACCGCCATGCGGGGATGGCGATCGCCGCGAGAAGGCAATACTGCGCGATGAGATTGAGGGCGCGAAGGAGGGATTGCCCCGCCGCGTTATCGAGAAGGAATTTGAGGAGAGGCCCCACGAGAAGGAGCAACGCCGCCGCCGCGAGGGCGAGAAAGGCGAGCATGTCGACAAGCCCCCAACGCGAGGCGCGGCGCACCTCTTTTTTCTCTTCCTTTTGTTTTTTTCCCATATCCTGCCTCCTGTAAATCAAGTTTTTTCGAGGAATACCCCGTTCTCGCCGTCCGTCTCTTCAAAGCGGACAAAGACGCGCTCCGTTTTGGATGTGGGGAGGTTTTTTCCGACACCATTGGGGCAAAACGGCAGTTCGCGATGCCCCCGATCCACCATGCAGAAGAGGCGGACGGTGCGCGGCCTCCCGAGCTGAAAGAGCGCGGAGAGTGCGGCGCGGACGGTGCGCCCCGTGTAGATCACGTCGTCGCAGAGGGCAACGTCTTTCCCGCTCAAATCGAAGGAGATTTCACTGCCCTTGAACACCGCGTCGCACCCGCCCGAAAGAAGGTCGTCGCGATACAGCGCGATATCGAGGATGCCGACGGGCGCGTCGATTTGTTCGATGCGGAGAAGTTCGTCGTGGATACGGCGGGCGAGAATGACCCCGCGCGTGCGGATGCCGACGAGCACGAGCCTCTTTTCCTCGCTCCCCTCCGCCGCTTGGACCGCGAGGCGGGAGATCGCGCGGCGCATCTCTTCGCCCGTCATGAGCTCTTTCACTGTTCCCTCCGAAGGACTTCGAGCGTCCGTTCAAACGCCTCGGGAAGGGGCGCGGTAAACGTCATCTCCTCTCCGCTCGTCGGGTGCGTCAGTGTAAGGCGGAAGGCATGAAGGAGCTGTCCTTCGAGCGCGAACCGCTGCTTTTTCTGCCCGTACAGCTTGTCCCCGACGACGGGGTGCCCCATGTATTTCGCATGGACGCGGATCTGGTGCGTCCGCCCCGTCTGCAAGCGGAACCGCACGAGGGTATTCGCGCGGAAACGCTCTTCGACGAAGAAATCCGTCTCCGCCCTTCTCCCTTCCCCCGCGGGCAAGACCGCCATGCGGATCCGATCCTTTTTGTCCCTTCCGATATTCGTCGAGATGTGCCCGCTCTCCTCTTTCACCACCCCTTCGAGGAGGGCGAGATATTCCCGCGTCGCCGACTTTTCGGCGATCTGTTTGGAGAGGGAGAGGTGCGCCCTGTCGTTCTTGGCGACGACGAGCAGTCCCGACGTATCCTTATCGATGCGGTGCACGATCCCGGGGCGGAGTTCCCCGCCGATACCGCTTAAATTTTTCAGCCGAAACAGAAGGGCATTGACGAGGGTGCCCGTGTAATTTCCCGCGCCCGCGTGCACCGTCATGCCCTGCGCCTTGTTGATGACGGCGATGTCGTCGTCCTCATAGACGATCTCGACGGGGAGATCTTCGGGCTGGGCTTTGGTGGGAACGGGATCGGGCACGAAAACGGTGACAACTTCCCCCATGCGGAGGGAATACCCCGCCTTGACGGGCGTGCCGTTCACCAGAACGTTCCCCCCGTCGCACAGTTTTTTGACGGCGGAACGGGTGAGCCCCGTCTGTTCACTCACAAAAACATCCGCGCGTTCCTCGGAATGCGCGGTGAAAGTCTGCTCGTTCACGACTTGTCCTCTTTGCGGCTATCCTCTTCGGTTTTCTTGGGGACGAGTTCGTCCGCAAGGGGCTCGTCGGGGCCCAAATAGCCCGCGTCCTCGAGCATCTTATCTACCTTTCTATCCTGCTTTTCTTCCCTCTTCTTCTCCCGCTCCTCGTCGAGCCGCTTGCTTTCTTCCCTCCACTTTTTGGTGAGCGGGAACACGGCGTTCGGCCCGATAAAGAGGATGAAAAAGACGAGGACGATCGCGCCGAATACGATGTAGATATCGGCGACGTTGCAGGTGTAGGGCGGCAGGATGAAGATGTGGGCGACGTCGATAAAGTCGCGCACCATTTTGAAGTACAGCCGATCCACGAGGTTGCCCACCGCCCCCGCCTCGACGACGCCGAGCACCATTTGCACGGGGAAATTCCTGCGGAAAACGGTAAAGAAGAGCACGGCGATCGCGATGATGAGCACGACGGTGAGCGCGGTGATCGCCATCATGCCCTTGGGATTATCGGCGGAGAGCCCGAACGCCGCCCCGGGGTTCATGGTGAAGCGCAAACAGACGATCCCGAGGAACCGTTCCCCCTGCATCGGGTGAACAGCGTCCGCCCAAGCCTTGGTGATGAGGTCGACGAAAAGGAGCACGAGCATGACGACGCAGCAAAACAGGGTGCGGATGATGTGTTTGCGTTTCATGCGTCGTCCTCCATAAGTCCGAGTTCTTTGCAGAGTTTTTCGAGATCGAGGGGGTGTTTGGGGGAAGTGACTTCGTCGAGGTCGAACTCGCTCTCCTCCTCTTCGGCGGGGAGCCCGAGGGCGGTATTCAGTTCGGCAACGAACACCGCATAGTCCTTCACGTCCTCTTCGTCGGGGTATTTTTTGGAGAGCCGATCGAGAAGCAGCCTGCTCTTTTCGGCGAGAAGGAGGAGTTCCTTCCTCTCGTTCTCCGCCGCCGCCTCGCTGTCTTTGACGATGCGTTCCCCTTCACGGGAAGCGACGATGAGGGCTTCGGAGACGTTCTTCCTCTCCCCTTCGAGGACGGAGAGGCGTGCGCGAAGTTCGCGGTTCTCCTCTTCGAGTTCCGCTTGCGCCGTTTTATACCGCGAGAGTGCCCCGCCGTAGTCCTCTTTCAGCCGTCTGATGACCGCCTTTACGTCCTTTTCCGTGTACAGCCCGAACATCATTCCTCCCTGCCCTGCCGCTCCACCATCTCCCGTTTGAGCCGATAGAGCGCGGGCGAAAGATCCACCTTATAGATATGCGGAAGATCCTGCCGCGTGTACTCCTCCCAAAAGCGCGAATATTCGCACTCTTTGTAGGATGCGATCTCTTGAAGAGTGCGGACGGGCGCGACGCGTTTGCCGCCCTTTACGAGCTGTTCGCGAAGATTTCTCACGCGGAAATTCTGCACCGTCATGCGCTTCCATGTCTCCACGGGGTGGAAAAGTTCGAGGGGCGCATTCGAAGAGACCTCTTCCCCCGCCCGCGTGATGTAGTCGGCGATCGCCTTGTCCGTCTTTCGATCATAGAGGCGGTACACCTCTTTCATGCCGGGGTTGGTGATCTTCTCCGTCGTATCCGAGAGCTTGATCTTGGGGATCTCCTTTCCCCCTTCGAACACCGCGGCGAGCTTATACACCCCGCCGAGCGCGGGAAGATCGGCACTCGTGATGAGTTTGGTGCCAACGCCCCAAGAATCTATTTTCGCCCCCTGCGCCTTCAACGAGCGGATGGAGACTTCGTCGAGATCCCCCGAGGCGCAGACAATGGCGTTTTCGAAGCCCGCCTCGTCGAGCATCCTTCTCGCTTCCTTGGAAAGGTAGGCGAGGTCCCCCGAATCGAGGCGAACGCCCTTGGGCTCGTGCCCCGCCGCCCGAAGTTCCCGAAAGACGGTGATGGCGTTGGGAATGCCGCTGTGCAGCGTATCGTAGGTATCGACGAGGAGAAGGCACGCGTCGGGAAAGCTCCTCGCATAGGCGCGGAAGGCTTCGAGCTCGGAGTGGAAATTCATCACCCAGCTGTGCGCCATGGTGCCCGAAACGGGGACGTTAAAGAGTTTTCCCGCATAGACATTGGACGTGCCGACGCACCCGCCGATCATGGCTGCCCGCGCACCGTAGATGCCCGCGTCCGCACCCTGCGCACGGCGGAGCCCGAACTCCATCACGCCGCCGCCCGCCGCCTCGCAAATTTTGGATGCCTTGGTGGCGATGAGCGTCTGATGGTTGACGAAGGTCAAGATCGCCGTCTCGACGAGCTGCGCCTGCACCATGGGAGCCTTCACCGTGAGGATGGGTTCATACGGAAAGACGATCTCCCCCTCGCGCACGGCAACCACGTCCCCCGTGAAGCGCAAGTCCTTCAAATAGGCGAGGAACCCTTCCGAGAACAGCCCGAGCGAACGGAGATAGGCGAGGTCGTCCTCGTTGAAGGAGAGCCCTTCGAGGTATTCCGCCACTTGGTCCATGCCCGCCGCCACAGAGTAGGTGATGAGCTTGTTGGGGCAGGGATACTTCAACGAGGGCAAGCACGAACAGCCCGCGGCATTCGACGTGTTCTTCCGCCCCAACAAACTCATCACCTACTCCGTTGCGGCGG
>CANPWF010000106.1 GCA_947581885.1 uncultured Clostridia bacterium | reverse complement strand
CGTCGAGATAGCGGGCGGCATAGCGGGCGACCGCCGCCCATTCGTACCAGCTCGTCTCGCGGGCGGTGGGCTCGGCGTATTCGATGTGCCTTCCGACGCGGGCGAAGTTGGCGTAGTCGATCTCGGGGGGATATTCGGTATGCAGTCCTTCCGCCCCGCGGTCGCCGCAATAGTCGACGCAAAGTACACCGTATCCTTCCTTGACGAACCCCTCCGCAAAGGCGGCATCGAAGGGAAATCCCATCTCGAAGAGGATCATGACGACGGGAAATTCCTCCGTATCCTCGGGAAAGACGTAGCGGCAATAGATGCGCACCCGCCCTTTTCCCGTCTGCCTCCCCTTGATGAAGAGGTCGCGATAGCAAACGCCGTTCTCCCTCGTTTCGGATACGATCTCCTCGTCGGGGGGAAGGCTGTCGTCGAAGTTCCGCCAAAGCGTTACGGGCGTTAAAATGGTATTGGGCATAGTTACTCCGTTCTTATTTTCGAGCCGCAGGTCTCCGTCGCCTTGGTGACGACGAGCTTGCGTTCGATCCTGTGTTTGAGTTCTTCCACATGGGAGATGAGCCCGATGGCAAAGTTCTCCCCTTTGAGCTTTTCGAGACTGTCCATCACCGTGTCGACGAGGCGTTCGTCGAGGGTGCCGAAGCCCTCATCGAGGAAGAAGAATTCGAAGGGACGCAGCGATTTTCGGCAGATCTCGGCGGAGAGCGCGAGGGCGAGCGAGAGGGATACGAGGAAGGTCTCCCCGCCCGAAAGGGTGTTCACGCCGCGGAACGCCCCGCCGTTGAAGTTATCCCCCACAAAGAAACTGCCGTTGTAGCGGAGAAAATATCTTCCGCCCGTCAAAGACAGAAGGCGGGCACTCGCCTCGATCGCGACCGTCTGCAAGAATTCCTCCGAGACGAATTCGATAAAGCGGTTATCCCCCAACAGTTTTTTGAGCTTTTCGGCGATCTCCGCCGTGCGCTTTGCCAAAGCGAGCCGTTCTTCGAGCGACGCTTTCGCGCCGAGCTTTTGCACGCATTCCGAGAGGGAGACGCGCTTGACGGCGATCTCTCTGTCGACATCCTTCCCCTCCTCTTCCGCGGCCCGAAGGGCGGCCTTCGCCTCCTCGTACCGCTCGGGGGAGAAATCAATGTTCTCGGCATCGAGTTCGCGCAACCTCCGCTTGACGGAAGCGTATTCTTCCCGATACGCGTTTACGCGCTCCTTTGCCCGCTCCGCGTCTCCATAGCGGGAAATGAGAATTTCCGCCTCCTCCGCCGAGGAGAAATTCCCCTTTGAAAGGAGATCGGAGAGCTGCTTTTCCGCCTCCTGAAGGGAAGCGCGTGCCGTCTCCGCCCGCGGACGGGCTTCGGCGAGGGCGAGCGCGGCTTCATGCAAATTCTTCTCCGCCGCCGCCCTCTTTTCCGTATATTCCGCCTTTTCGGCGCGGGCGCGGCGAAGAGCATTGCTTACCTCTTCGAGATCGGGCACGCCGAGAAGCTGCTTCTCGCACGAGGAGAGTTCCGTTTCGATCTCCCCGATCTCCCGCTCTGCATTCTCCCTTCCGAGCGTTCTGCGCTCGACGGCGGAGCGGGTCGCTTCGAGCTGGCGAAGGGCGTTTTCCGCCGCCGTCCGCGCACTTTCGCGCGTTTCGAACGCTGTTTTGAGGGCGGAAAGCGTGGTCGTATCCCCGAGCGTTCGGCTGTATTTTCGAATGAGCGGGTCGAGCCCGTCCGCCGCCGCGGGATAGGCATTCCTTACGGAGGTGAGTTCGGCGACGAACGTCTTGTACTCCTCTCTCAGGAAAGCGTTCTTGCCGAACTTTTCGAGATAGCCGAAGAAATCCTCCCCGCCGAGTTCGTCCCTTTTGGCTTCGAGCGCGGCGCGTTCTCTTTCGTAATCGAAGGGAGGCTCTTCCCCCATCGCCGCGAGTTCTTCCCGCTTTGCGAAAAGTCGCTTTTGAAGGGCGGCAGTCCGTTCGCGAAGAGAGCTTGCCTGCTCGGCACGGGCGAGTTCGCCGCGGAGCCGTTCGATCTCCGCGTCTGCCTTCTCCTCGTCGAAGGGAGGAAGGTCGCTTTTTGCCCGTTCGGCGCGGTCGTTCTGCTCTTTCGCGCTCGAAAGCAATTCTTCCGCACGGCGGGAAAGGAGCCGCTTCTCGTTGACATTCTTCTGCGCCGCGGAGACGTTTTCCGCCGCTTCGAGTTTGGAGAGCTCTTCGAAGAGGCGTTGCATCCCCTCTCTCTGCATTTCGAGCTTCTCCATCCGCGCACGCTTTTCTTCGCGCTCCGAAAACTTCTCGCGGGCGAGGGAGAGCGATTTCTCTTTCTCTTTGAGCTTTTCAACGAGTTCCCTCGTCTTTTGTTCGCGGGAAGAGAGCTCTTCGAGTTCGGATTTTAGTTCCTTTGCGCGTTCGGGGGTGTATTCCGCATACGGTTCGAGCCGAGCGGCGGCGAGCTGTACTTCGTTCGCGCAGTCCCTGCTGTACGCGTTGACGCGGGAGACGAGGCGGACACCGTACCGTTCGAGATTGAACAGCCTTGCGATGATTTTGAGCCGTTCCCCCTTCGTCGCGTTGACGAATTGCGCAAATTCCCCCTGCGGAAGGGCGATGCACTTCTCGAAATCTTCCTGTGAGAGCCCGACGATGGAGAGAAGGTAAGGCTCGGACTGCTTGGTACCCGAGGCAATGGAGACAAGTTCCCCGTCTATACGTTCATAGAGGTTGACGGTGGGCGCGGGCACGGAAGAGGAATCGGGCTTTTTCTTGCGGATCTCGCGTTCGACGCGGTATACGTGCCGCTCGCCCTCGTACGCCGCCTCGAATTCGAAGCGGACATACGCCTTTTCGCAGTGATAGTTGATGATCTCGTCCGCTCTGCCCCGTCCCACTCTTCCGTAGAGGGCGAAGTTGATCGCGTCGAGCACCGTGCTCTTGCCCGAGCCGGTATCGCCGAAAATGCCGAACAGCCCGTATTCGAGCAGTTCGCGAAAGTCGATCTTCGCGGGTTCGGAGTAAGAATTGATCCCCGAAAATTCCAAGTAAACGGGCTTCATACTTCCTCCGAAAGCAGGCGCAGGAACACCGTTTTCAGCTCCTCGGAGGGAGCTTCCCCCCACTGCGAACGGTAGTACGCCTCAAAGAGTTCCGTATCGTCCATCGCGGCGCGGCTCTCGACGGGCACAACGCTCTCCGATTTCACGAGGACGTTGAGGGAGACGAGCCCCCCGTTCGCTTCGCCGAGGGCAGCCGTCCCCGCCTGCGTGAGGGGTTCGTCGAGATGCAGGGTGAGTTCGATCCAGCAACCCATGTAGCGGGGAAGAAGTTCGAGCCCTTCCGAAAGGGAATTGCATTCGAGGCGAACGAGCCTTCTCCCGCCCGAAATGGGGATCTCTTTGATTACGCGGACGGCTGTTCCCTCCGTTTCGAGCAGGATCGCGCTCTTTTCGGGGGTCTCGTCGAAGGAATATTGGAGGAGCGAGCCGCTGTAACGGATGTTTTCGCCGAAGGATTGCTTCTTGTGCAGGTGCCCGAGAGCGACGTAGTAGTCATTCGGAAAGACGGAGACGGGCACCACCCGCGCCCCGCCGAGGCTGATATCGCGCTCGCTGCTCGCCGCTTTCGCCCCCGCAACGAAGAGGTGGGTCAAAAGAATTTTGGGAAGAGGTTCTGTTGTGTCCCCTTCCTCGATCCACTGTGCAACCTTTTCGAAGTAGCTCTCGTCCGATTTCTTTTCGCGGAGCCGCGCCTCGTTGGGATAGGGAAGCGCGTTGATATACACCTGTTCGCTCTTCCCGTTTTCGAGCACGATACTGTGCTCATCCGCCCGCACCGCATGCACGGGGCGGTTCCCCCCGAGCGGAAAGGAATGCGGTTCCCCGCCGAAAAGATACACGCCGTACTCCCCCGCGAGTGCGGAAGAGGCGCAAAGGCGCACCCCGTCGTCGTGATTTCCGCTCACGGCGACAACGGCGCGGGAACTGCCCGCCAGCTCTTTTACGGCGCGGAAGAACACCTCTTCCGCCTCGGCGGAGGGCGTGAACGTATCGAACACGTCGCCCGCGACGAGGACGACGTCGACATCGTTTTCCTCGGCGATCTTCACCAAAGAACGGAGCGCGGCGATCTGCTCGGGCAGACGATCGCGTTCGATCAGGCGTTTGCCGATATGCCAATCCGAAGTGTGTAAGATGCGCATGCGAAAGAGACCGAAATTTTTCCGCCCCGTCAAAAGTAATTGCTTTTGAGGGCAGGTTATGATATACTATTATACAACGGGCAGAAGAAAAAAGCAAGCATTCGCGCGCGCATTCCTTAAATTCGTGCGCACGAAAAGGCGGAGGAATCATGTCGTTTACCACCCTCTCGAAGGAATTCAACGCGAATATGTTCACGAGCGTCGAAAACCGGTTCATCACGAAGTATCTTCCCCAAGCGGACGGGGACGCTGTCCGCGCCTATCTCTATGGGTTGTACCTCTGCGGGTGCAAGGAAGATTTCGACGCGGAAAACGTCGCGAAGATCCTGCGTATCTCCAAAGAAAAGCTCGTCGATATCTTCTGCTTTTGGGAAGAGTGCGACCTCGTGCACGTGCTCTCCAAGGATCCCCTCTTCGTCGAATATCTCCCCGTGAACGCCGCGGTGGGGAAACCCAAGAGCATCCGTCCCGAAAAGTACGCCGAATTCAACCGTGCGTTCTACGCGCTCTTACAGCGGGCGAACCGCGATTTCAAGCCGTACGAGATGCAGAAGATCCTCGAATTTCTCGAAAAAGAGCCCATGGAACAGCAGGCGTTCCTGCTCGTTGCGGAGTACTGCGCCAAAAAGGACGGGAATAAACTCTCGGCGGCGCATATCCTCAACAAGGCGGAAAAGCTGTGCCGCGACTGCAAATACACCTACGAACAGGTGGAAGCCGACCTCGCCGATTACAACATCCATGAACGCGAAGTTTCCCGCCTCTTCTCCCTTCTCGGGATCTCCAAAAAGCCGACCGAAAACGACTATGCCCTCTACGCAAGTTGGGAAAGGGAAGGCATGGAAGCGGGGGCGGTGTACGCCGCGGCGGAAGCACTCGGAAAGGGCAGCCTCCCCTCCCTCGACCTTCTCGTAAAGGAACTTGTCGGGAAAGGGATCTTTCAGGAAAGCGGTGCGAGGGAATACCTCAAACGGCGGGCGGAAACGGCGGAAACGGTGTTCAAAGTCGCGCGGAAATTGGGCGTAAAAGTGCAAAATCCCCGCCCTTATGCCGAGGAATACGCCGAAAAGTGGGCGGATCGCGGGTACGACGACGAGAGTTTGTGTCTGCTCGCCTCGCTCGGCTTGAAGCTCGGGTACGGATTCGAAGAGCTCGACGCGCTCGTCGATAAACTGTATGCAAGCGGCATCGTGGATGAGGGCGGCGTGAAGGAGTACGTCGGCGCGAAGGAGCGGCAAATAAGGCTTCTCCAAAGGGTGCAGGACATCTGCGGCGTGGTAAAAAAGACGCAGAGTGCGCTCGATATGGTCGAGGCATGGCGGAGCTGGAATTTCTCGGACGAGATGATCTTCGAGGCGGCGAAACGGAGCGCGAACGCGTCCTCCCCCCTGCCCTACATGAACAAACTTCTCTCCGAATGGAAGCGCGTCGGGGCGTTCACTCCCGCCGAGATCCCCGTGCGGGAGACCCCAACCGAGGTAAAAAAGGAAATTGCCGCCGCGGCGGATCGGCGTGCCGAACTCGAAAGCAAATATTCGACGCTCCGCCGCATCGCAACCGAACGTGCCGAACGAAACGTGCGCAAAGCGGAAGCGGACGAAGAATATCGGAACGCAAACGCGCAGTGCAGACGGGGCGAGATCGAACTCGCCAAAGCCGAACTGCACGATCCCGCCCACATCCGAACGCTCAAAGAAGCCCTCGAAAAAGCGAGGAAAAATCGGGTCGCCGCCCTCTTGCGGCTCGGCTTAAAGGAAGAAGATCTCCTTCCCGCCTATCATTGCAAGAAATGTTCGGATACGGGCTTCTTGCCCGACGGAACGGTGTGCGATTGCTATAAAACGTGGTAAATTCCCCGAAAAACAGAATAGTATGCGTGACATAATACTATGCAAACGCACGAAAAACGAGGACAATTGTCCTCGTTTTTTCCTTTTTCTCTGAAAATAGCAGTTCCCTTTACAAATTTTCCAAGATGAGTTTGTCGGCGACGAGGGCGATGAATTCGCTGTTGGTGGGCTTCTCGGTGCCGATG
>CANPWF010000105.1 GCA_947581885.1 uncultured Clostridia bacterium | reverse complement strand
GGATACGGGCATCGGCATGGCGGAAGAGTTCGCCGAACACATCTTCGAACCCTTCGAGCGGGAGCGCACCTCCACGGTCAGCGGCATTCAGGGCACGGGGCTCGGCATGGCGATCACCAAGTCCATTGTCGACGCGATGGGCGGCACCATCGAGCTCACGACGGAGAAAGACAAGGGCACCGAGTTCATCGTCAACCTGCAATTCCGCCTTGTTTCGGAGGGAGAACAGCCCGTCGCCATCCATGAGCTCACGGGGCTCCGTGCCCTCGTCGTAGACGACAACTTCGATACCTGCGATTCCGTCTCCAAGATGCTCTTGAAGATCGGGATGCGTTCGGAGTGGACGATGCACGGCAACGAGGCGGTCCTCCGCGCACGGCAAGCGGTGGAGACGGGGGAGGGATTCGCCGTCTACATCATCGATTGGGTGATGCCCGATCTTTCGGGCTTCGAGATCGTGCGCCAGATCCGCAAGATCGTGGGGGACGATATCCCGATCGTCATCATCACGGCATACGACGTTGCGGAGATCATGGACGAGGCGAAAGATATCGGCGTTACCGCTTACTGCAACAAGCCCGTATTCCTTTCCGAACTCCGCGAAACGCTCGTCTCCTGCCTCGATACGACCAAGGAGAAGAGGGCGGAGGACGCGGTCATCGTCTCCGCGGAGGAAGCGGAGGCATTCCGCGGCAAGCGTATCCTTCTCGTCGAGGACAACGAACTCAACCGCGAGATCGCCGAGGAACTTCTCAAAGAGAGCGGCTTCGAGGTGGAGGCGGCGGAGGATGGCTCGATCGCCGTCGAAAAGGTGAAGGCGGCGGAGGAAGGGCACTACGATCTCATCCTTATGGACGTGCAGATGCCAGAGATGGACGGGTACGAAGCGACCCGCGCCATCCGCGCCCTCGGGGGGAAGCGGTCGGAAGTGCCCATCATCGCGATGACGGCGAACGCCTTCGACGAGGATCGCCGCAAGGCGGCGGAGTGCGGCATGAACGCCCACGTCGCCAAGCCCATCAATATCCCGCAGCTCATGCAGGTGTTGAAGATCCACCTGTTCGGCGAAGAGGAAAAATAGCTCAAATTCCCCATAATAGATACATGGGGTGGAAAAATCTCAAAATCGGATGCGGAAATACACCGCGAAAGGGGTAGTGCGCATGGAATATTTTCGGTTAGGCGATATTCTCATCAACAACGGAGCGATCACGCAAGAACAGCTCGATCAGGCTCTCGCCCTGCAAAAGACGAGGCACGAACGTCTCGGCACCATTCTCATCGATGAGGGCATCATCAACGAACAGCTCCTCATCGAGACGTTGCAGGTCCAACTCGGGATCGACTTTATCGACCTTACCAAGGTCCGTATCCCCATCGAGCTCGCCTCGTTGGTGCCGCGGAGCATCGCCCGCCGTCACAGCGTGGTGCCCGTCCGCCTCAATAAGGACGAACTCACCCTCGCCATGAGCGACCCGTTGAACTTCGTCGCCCTCGAAGAGGTCCGCACCGCCACCCGCAAACGCATTCTGCCCAAGATCGCGACGGCGGCGGCGGTGAACAAGGCGATCGCCACCCTGTACGGGAACGAGGGCGTCGCGCGGGCGATCGAGGAGATGAGAGGGGACGCGGCGGCGGAAGCTCCCGCCCAGCCCCGTCCGCAGACGGAGGAGGTCTCCGACGAGAACCGCCAACAGCAGTCCGCGCCCACCGTCCGCCTCGTCAATTCCATTCTGGAACGTGCCGCCGTCGAACGGGCGAGCGACGTTCACCTCGAACCGCGGGCGGAAGAAGTCGTCGTCCGTATGCGTATCGACGGCAAACTGCGCACCGTGCTCACCGTTCCCGATGAGTTGAAGCGCACCGTCATTTCCCGCTTGAAGATCATGGGCGGGATGGATATCACCGAATCCCGCATCCCGCAAGACGGACGCGCCAACGTCCTCGTGAAGGGACACAATATCGACCTTCGTATGTCCACCATCCCCACGATGTACGGCGAGAAGTTCGTCATCCGTCTGCTCGATAAATCGGCGCAGCTCGTCGACGCGGTGTCGATCGGGCTTGAAGGGGAAAACCTCGAAAAGTACAACCGCCTCTTGCAGATGGCGCACGGGATGGTCCTCATCGTCGGGCCCACGGGCTCGGGCAAATCGTCGACGATGTACACGATGATCCGCTCCCTCAACACCGACGAAGTCAACCTCGTCACCTTGGAGGACCCTGTCGAATACGATATCGACGGCGTGAATCAGGTGCAGATCAATGAAAAGACGGGCATGACGTTTGCGGAAGGCCTCCGCGCCATTCTCCGTCAGGACCCCGACATTATCGCCGTCGGTGAGATCCGAGACAGCGAAACGGCGGAGATCGCAATCCGTTCGGCGATCACGGGGCACCTCGTCCTTTCCACCGTCCACACGGGGGACGCGCTCTCCGCGATCGACCGTCTCGTCGATATCGATGTCGCGCCCTATTTGATCGCCGACGCGTTGAACGGCATCATCTCCCAGCGGCTCGTGCGGCGCATTTGCCCGCACTGCAAGGAGACGTACATCCCTTCGGCGGAAACGCTCGCCGCTCTCGGGTGCGATCCTGCGGATACGTCCATTCAATTCTTCCGCGGGAAGGGCTGCCCGCACTGCTATCACACGGGCTATTCGGGGCGCACGGGCGTGTTCGAGGTCCTTTTGCTCGACCGCGAATTCAAACGCGCCGTTGCCGAAGGCCGCCACACCGCGGAACTCGGCGAATACATCAAACAAGGCAAATTCACGCCCCTTGTCGACGATTGCCGTCGGCTCGTTCTGGAAGGCGTTACCTCGGCGGAAGAGGCGTTGAGCGTCCTCAACACCTCTGTAAAGTAAGAAAGGAGACACCCTTATGCCCATGGAACTCAACACGCTCATTGCCAAGGCAAAGGAGCTGCGTGCCTCGGATATCCACCTCATCCGCAATCTTCCGCCCCGCATCCGCGTCGACGGGGAATTGCAGGATTTCGGTGCCAAGCTCACCGCTGCCGACTGCGAATTTTATGCCCGCCGCCTCGCGGGGGAAGAGTACGGCAAGATCGAAAAGATCGGCGAGCTCGACCTCGCCATCACCTTCGAGGGGAATATCCGCTGCCGTATCAATTTGTTCCGTCAGCAGGGTTCCGTCTCCGCGGCGATCCGTATCCTCTCGGATAAGATCCCCGAATTGAGCGCACTCGGGCTTCCGCCCATGGTGGATACCCTTCCCGCACTCGGGCGGGGCATCGTGCTCGTCACGGGGGAAACGGGCTCGGGCAAATCGACCACCCTCGCCGCCATGCTCGACCGCATCAACCACACCCAAACCTCCCATATCATCACGTTGGAGGACCCGATCGAGTACATCTACGAACCCGATAAGTGCGCCATCAACCAACGGGAGATCGGCACGGATACCGAAAGTTATTCCTCGGGATTGAGGGCGATCCTCCGCGAAGATCCCGACGTGATCCTCATCGGCGAAATGCGCGATCTCGATACGATCGAAACCGCCCTTACCGCCGCCGAGACGGGGCACCTCGTCTTTGCGACGCTCCACACCAATTCCGCACCCGACTCGATCGACCGTATCGTCGACGTATTCCCCGAGATGCGGCAAAAGCAAATTCGGATGCAGCTCTCGACGACGCTCATGGCAGTTCTCTCCCAACAGCTTCTTCCCAAGAAGAACGGGGGAAGGGTCGCCGCCTGCGAGCTCATGATGGTAACGCCCGCGATCCGAAATCTCATTCGGGAGGGGAAAACGCCGCAGATCGCAAGCTCGATGGCAACGTCGGCTTCCGAAGGCTCGGTGACGATGGATAACTCGATCATCGGGCTGTATCGCCGCCACGTCATCACCGCGGAGACGGCGAAGTCCGCCGCCCACGATGCCGAGTACGTCCGCAAAAACGTATTCTGAGCGGCAGTAACCAAGCAAGGAGGGAACGATGAAAACCTTCAAGTATCGCGCGATCGCGCAGGACGGCACCGCCGTCAACGGTGTGATCGAGGCGTACGACGAATTCGAAGCGGTCAACGAGATCCGCAAATCGTACGATGTCGTCGAATCTATCAAGCCTGTTCGCAAGGAGCGGCACATCAACATCAACCTCACCGAGCCGCTTTGGGTGAGCAATAAAACGCTCGCTCTCACCGCGAACCAATTCTTCATCATGTTGAAGGCGGGGCTCTCGATGACGAGAACGATCGAACTCATCGCCGAACAGTGCAACGATAAGCTCATGAAGCGGTATCTCCGTGCGAGCGCGGCGGACGTTGCGGCGGGCTATTCGCTCGCGGCGAGCCTCGAAAAGAACGGGAAGAAGATCCCTGCCGTCTTTATCGAAACGGTCCGCGCGGGGGAGGAATCAGGTACGCTCGAACAGTCCTTCCAGAGCCTCGAAACGTACTACTCCCGCGCCCATAAAACGAAGAAGAAGGTAAAATCGGCACTCACCTATCCTATCCTCGTGCTCATCATCGCGATCGTCGTCATCGGTTTCGTGATGGTCGTGCTCGTGCCCACCATGACGGAGACGTTGCAGTCCTTCGGAACGGAATTGCCCCTCGTCACCCGTATCCTCATCGGCATCTCCAACTTCTTTAAGAATTGGTGGTGGCTCCTTCTCATCATCATCGCCGCCGTCATCCTCGGGCTGTATTTCTACGGTCGGTCCGAAAAGGGCAAAATGGCATTCTCCAAACTGCGCATGAAACTCCCCATCATCGGGAAGATCACCCGCTTCAACGCGGCGGCGCAGGTCGCAAATACGCTTTCGACGTTGCTTGCGGCGGGCTTGCCCGTCACCCGCGCCCTCGATATCGTCAGCCGCGTTGTCGATATGCGGTGCGTCGGGAAAGAACTCAACGAGGCGATCGTCAAGCTCGAAGGCGGTATGTCGCTCGGCGAGGCGTTGAAGGATTCCAAGTGGCTCCCCGCCATGCTCATCGAGATGATCACGGTGGGCGAATCCTCGGGTATGCTCGAAGAGACCCTTCGCACGATCGGTCAGTACTACACCGAAGAGGCGACCGCCGCAGCCGATGCCGCCCTCGCCCTCATGGAACCTACGATCACGATCGTTCTCGGCGTTGTCGTCGGCTTCATCGTCATCGCGATCTACCTCCCGATGTTCTCCATGTCCGCCGGCGCAGGTGGAATGTAAGGCAGGAGCAACTTGCTTCCCCCTCTGGGGAGCCGAGGTAGGAGCAACTTGCTTCCCCCTCTGGGGAGCCGAGGCGGGAGCACGTACCCCGCATCAACGGCGTACGCCCCCCGCACGTCATTCGCGCCCCCGCACCTCATTTCGAGCGCAGTCGAGAAATCTCGCCCCATTACGGACGGGCGAATAGGAGGAAATAAACCCGATTTCAACGTTGTCTCATCCCAACAACGTTAGAAATAAAAAAATCTTTCATGAAAGGAGAAAAAACAAAATGTTGAAAAGAAGCAAGAAAGGCTTCACCCTTGCCGAACTGTTGATCGTTGTTGCGATCATCGCCGTACTTACCGCGATCGCGGTGCCGCTCTTCGTGAGTGCCATCAAGAAAGCGCAAGACGCTACCAATGAGGCTAACAAGCGTGCTGTCCGTGCCGCCGGTATTATTTACATCCTCAATACCGATAAAACCACGAACACTACGGATACCAAAGGTGCCATTGTCGATGGGACGATTTATGACAAAAGCGGCAATTTGTATGCGTGCTACAAGGTCGTCGGAACGCTTGACAAGAGTGGAAATGTAAAGAAAGTTGACGTAACGAAATGCACTGAAAGTGCACATACTTCGCACGCAGATGCCGTATCAGAGGCATCCGGTACGATCACGGTTACAGTATATGTCACGCCCGTTGATGTTGCCGGGGATGCGACAAATCCTACCGCCGCTGGTTAAGGCTCAAAATCTTTCATTGAAGAACTACCTCTATCGGCCGAACGGGATGTGGGATGCGGCAAAAGAGGGGAAAACAGAAGGGGACGAAAGTCCCCCGACGTTATGAGGGTTGGCACGGTTGCCACTCTGATACCGTCGGAATAGAGCATCAAAGTAAGCGCGGGCATGAATGTTGCGAGCCGTGCGAGATCCTTCGACTTCGCTACGCTCCGCTCAGGATGAGGTGAGAGTAGGCACTCCGCCCCAAGAGGGCACACTCGCCGACAAAGGAACGCGAACATGCCAACGTACAACGGCGTACGCCCCCCGCACCTCATTCGCGCTCCT
>CANPWF010000104.1 GCA_947581885.1 uncultured Clostridia bacterium | reverse complement strand
TTCGACTCGAAGGGTCGTCAAGGGCGGACGACCCTTCGGCTCAGGGTGACGTGATTATACAGTGCCGTACACTCCCACCCCCTCAGTCACGCCCCAAGGGCGGGGCGTGACAGCTCCCCCAAGGGGGGAGCCGAGGGAGTGGGGGAAGGGGAGCCGAGAGGGCATCGAGGGGGGAGAGCCGAGCTGCCCGTTTCCACCCTAAAAATAAGGGGGAAAATGCGTTGAACCCCTTGCAATTTGGCGGCGAAAGGGGTATAATAAAAGAAAAACTTCGGAGGGGAGTTATGCCGTTAGTCACAACCAAGGAAATGTTCGAAAAGGCGTACAAAGGGGGCTATGCCGTCGGTGCGTTCAACGTCAACAACATGGAGATGATCCAAGCCATCGTAGAAGCCGCGAACGAATGCCGTTCTCCCGTCATTCTGCAAGTCTCCGCCGGTGCGCGGAAGTACGCGAACCCCGTGTACCTTCGTCATCTCGTGCAAGCCGCGGTGGAAACCGTGGATATTCCCGTCGCCATGCACCTCGACCACGGTGCGGATTTCGAGATCTGCAAAGCCTCGATCGACGGGGGCTTCACGTCCGTCATGATCGATGCTTCTTCCAAACCTTGGGAAGAGAACATTGCGCTCACCAAAAAGGTCGTCGAATACGCTCACGCGCACGGCGTGGTGGTGGAAGCGGAGCTCGGGAAGCTCGCGGGCATCGAGGACGACGTGAAGGTCGCCGCACACGACGCGCAGTTCACCTCTCCCGACGAGGTGCAGGAATTCACCGAACGTACGGGCTGCGATTCCCTCGCGATCGCGATCGGGACTTCGCACGGCGCATACAAATTCAAACCGGGACAGGATCCCAAACTGCGTATCGACATTCTGGAAGAGATCGGCAGACGGCTGCCCGGGTTCCCCATCGTGCTCCACGGGGCTTCGAGCGTCCCGCAGGACCAAGTTGCCATCGTCAACGAATTCGGCGGAAGCATGCCCAACGCCATCGGCATTCCCGAGAGCGAATTGAAGAAAGCCGCCGCGCTCGCCGTCTGCAAGATCAACATCGATAGCGACCTGCGCGTTGCCTTCACCGCGGCGATCCGCAAGCACTTCGCCGAACATCCCGACCATTTCGACCCTCGCCAATACCTCGGCGACGCGCGCACCAGCATGAAGGAGATGGTGAAGCACAAGATCTGCGACGTTCTCGGCTGCGCAGGAAAGGCATAAGGGATTTTCAGAAAAGGCGCAACGCATTCTTAGGAAAGGGGGAAGGCGCAACCGTTTTCCCCGCAAAATCTTTCTGAACATATGATAAGCGGCGGCTCCGTTCGGAGCCGCCGCCTTCGTTTTCTGATCTCCCGTTACGCCGTTTTGGTGAGGGTGAGGGTATGGGTGCTTTCTTTCATTGCCAACGTGTATGTTCCCGCGCACTCCGAATCGGTCACCGTAAGGGTGAAGTTCTGCGTCGTGCCGGAGGCTTCTTGCTCGAAGGAGAGCTCCGTCACGTCGCGCCCGTCGACCTGCATTGTGAGCGCGTCCGCGGTTTTCGAATCGTTCGTGAAGGTGAACGTGAAGGCGAACGTCTTGCCGTCGAGTGTCGCTTGATTGGTGAGCGAAGCGGTGTAGGTGAATGTTCCTGCGGCGGGGTCGAGCGTTGCCGTCACATTGTAACGATATGTCCCCACATTGGGCGTAATCGTGAATTTGTACACATTTTCGCTTACCGTTTCAGGCGTTCCGTAAGTCATCATGCCGCTTCGTATATTCCTTCCGCAGATAGCGATCCTTTGATCGCCCGCAAAGGCGATACCGTCATCCGTGAATGTAACACAGAGGGAGCTTGTTCCGTTGGTAAAGGTCTGTTCGAGCAGTTTTGCCGTAAAATTCTCTCCGTCGATCGTCACCGAATACTCGTTCTTTCCGAGCGTGAAGGAGATCTTCCCCGCCGTATCGAATTTGAGCGTGATCGCCTGCCCGTTGTAGGTGCCCGCCCAAGTGCCGAGGGTCACGGTGAGGGCACCGTCTGCGCCGTCCGTATAGGTGAGCTGTGTGTTTGCGGCGAAGTATTCCACCCCTTCATAGGTGAGGGAATTGCTTCCGAACGTGTAGCTCTTTTCATCGCCCTCGATCGGGTGCACCGTGAGGGAATTCCCTTCGCGATGATAGATGCCGATGACCGTGCCGTCCTTCTTTAACCTGCCGTCAAATTCAATGGAATTTACGAGCGTGCGGGCATAGTAGGTGGCGGGAGCGTCCTCTTGGCACGCGATATTCTCCGCGTAGGTTTGCCAAGCAGGGTCGGCGAGGAAGAGGAGTGCGGTGGCGTAATCCTTTACGACGACGGTCGCATTCGTGAACACGGGGTCTACGCCGTCCTCTTTGGGGACAACGCCGCACACGCCGCCCGCAAGCACGACGCGGGCATTTCTCCCGATCCCGTAAAACGCACGCCCGCCGATGGATACGAGCTCTTCGCCCAAGTTCACCGTATTGAGTTCTTGGCAATAGCGGAACGCCGCCGCCCCGATCGTTTGAATGGCGGGAAGATCAATTTCCGTAAGATAAATGCACTCGAAGAAGGCGAATTCGCCGATCGACTGTACCCTGTTTGCCGTCACCGAAGTGAGCGCGGCGCATGCCGAAAAGGCACTGCTTCCCACCTTCGTCGCGTTGTTCAGATTCACGCTTTCAACGTTCGTTCGGTAGAAAGCGTCCTCGGCGACTTCCGCAACCGAATCATTCAGAACAACCGCCGTTTCGCTTCCCAAATAGGCGTAGAGCACGCTCCCGTCCCCGCTCAAAATGGTATCGCCTTGCAAAGGGGTGAAGGTTTTCCCGCCCTTGTCGACGCGGAAATAGGTGTACGCGCCGCTCCTTGTATCCGTGAGGCGGACGGTGACTTCGTCGAGAAGGTCGTAATAGTACATCGTCGCGATGCCGCGTTCATTGACGTAGGTCGCATTGCGGTAGCCGTCGAGCACCAACGTCTCCCAAGAGCCGTTCTCGTGCGCGAACGCCGTGCCCGCACCGTCGTTATAGACGATATAGACGGGAGCTTCGTCGCCGTCGTTGGTATAGACGGTGGCGATGAGAACGCGGAAGCGATCCCCCGCTTCGGTGACGCAGTCGAACTCCTGCCCGTTTCCGTTGGCGACAACAGAGTACGTGCCCGTCTCTTCGTTGCCGTTCGAGATGAGCTTCATGCCGCCGTGACCGTCTAAAACGAGGGTCGTCTCGCGCAGGATGCCCTTTTCGAAGAGGAAATATTCGCCCTGCTCCGCGGAGACGGGAATGAGCTCTTTTCCGTCCGAAAGGGCGGCGAAGGGGTACCGCTCAATGAACTCGCCGTTCACCCGTTCGAGGAATGCGTACCCGTTGCCCTCCATAAAGAAGAGCCCGCGGCGGGTCGAAGTGCCCGTCTCCCAAACGGCGGAACAGAAATCGTTTACGGTGATCCTTCCGCCGCCCCGCACGGTGTAGGTGCCGCCGAGCTCGTTTTGCGGGATATAGATGGGATAGTTGATGCTTCCGCGGGCGAACGTATCGAGCGTGAAGCGGAAATCGGGCGTTTCGTCGTCGAAAGTGAGGTTATAGCCGCCGCCCATGGAGGTATAGAAGGCGGTCTTTTCTTCCTTTTCCTCCCCGCTCTGCAGCGTATAGGTCGCGTTGTTGCGCCCGTCGAGGTAGAGAGTCGTCTCCAAATCGATCGCGCCGAGCTCGGGATCGAAGAGGTAGTGCGTGCCCGTCTCCTGCCCCAATTTCGTGAAATTCGAACCGTCAACGGAGAAGTAGTACTCCTGCACCGTGAGGTATTCGATGAGCATGACGGCATCGTGCTCGACGACGTAGATGCCCTCATGGGCGGCGTTGCCGTCGAAGTATGTCCCCATGCCGAAGCCGTTGAGCATCAACGTGCCGTCGCTCCCCGTAAACGTGCCGTCCGTCCGATCGACGTACTGCGAGTAGTACGTCACGCTCTCGTTGATGATCCCGCAGCGGAATACGAAGTTCTCGAACTGGTCGGCGAACTGTTCAACAGCTTCCGCATACTGCGGAACGGTCTCGGTGCGTTGGAATACGAAGGTGCCGAAGTCGCCTTCGCCCTCTTGGCTGTACTGCCCGTCCGCGTCGGTCGCCTCGCGGTAGGTGCCGCGGAACGCGATGTCGGTGTATTCTCCCTCCGAAGAGGTGAACGGGAAGAGGATCGCGGCGGTGCCGTCGCCGTACAGCCGAAGCACGGCGGAGGGGTAGTCGCCCGCCGAGAGGAGGGGATTGTAATCACTCATCTCCTCGTTCCCGAACACTTCGAAGGTGTGCGTCTCGGCGGTATCGGTGAGTTTGAGATAGTACGTGTTGTAGCTTGCGTCTTGGAGGAAGAGATAGGTAACCGAGGTGCTTCCCGTCGTCCTTTCGAATACAAAGTACCCTATGTCGCTGCCGTTGTACGTCGCATTCCCGTATCCGTCGAGAACGAGGGTGTTTTCCCCATCCGTATAGGTGTTGCCGAGCCCGTCGTTGGGCACGCAGACGCGGATCCGAACGTAGCCCATTTCCGTCCTCGCATAGGTAGTGGTGAGGAAATAGCTGCGCGGGGTGGGGTCGGTTTCGTCGCCTCCCACCGTAGCGACCGCGTCCGATGTTGAGAAGGTATAGTCGGCGGTGCGGGAAGAGCCGTCCTCTTGGGTGATCACAACCCTTCCGAACCCGTCGAAATCGAAGTGCGGATAGCCGATATCACTGTCGAAATCCGTCGTGCTCGTCGAGTAGACACCGTAGGAAGATTCGCGGACGAGGAAGGTATCCTGTTCGTCATCGATGCGGAAATAGAGATCTTCTCCCCACTGTCCGTTGCCGTCGAAGTAATAATCGCCGCTCTCGTCGAGATAGTAGTTGCCCTCCACGGAAGTGCCGTTTACGGTGTGCGTCGCCCTGTCGTATCCGTCGAGGGTGAGCGTTTCTGTGGTGATCTTGCGGCTGTTCCGGAAATCGTATCTTACGAATGTGACTTCCGCCTGTTCTTCTTCATACCAAGAAAAGTTGGTGCGGGAAGGGTTCAACCTGCCCGTAAGGGTCTTTCCCGCGTCCGTATGGAAGGTGAAGAGGCGGGTGGCGGCGGAGTAGTCGCCGACCTTTGTTTCGAGCCCGGGGCGGGAGAGATACGCCTTGCCGTCCTCGGCGGAGAAGAACACGATGTCCTCGCCGCCCGAAAGATCCTCCGCACCGCGCTGCCAAACGGCATAGAGAAGGAGATTTTGAAGGACGGTGACCTGTTCGTTCGCACGGAAAACCACGTCGCCCGTCCGCGTTTCCGCCCAGCCGACAAAGCGGTAGTTGCGCACCGAGGGGACGGCTTCGCCCACCCCGATCGTCTCGCCGACGACTTTCACCGTCTGCGCGGGGACCTCCGCGGTGAAATCCGCGCCCGAGGGGAGATTGGAGAGGAAGGTGACGTACACCGTTCCCCCGATCACATGGGCGGTGAATTGCTCGTTCTTTTCCAAAGAAGAGGTCTCCGTCTTGTTCTGCGCGGACGCATCGATCGTGCCCGCCGCGGGCGTATAGGAGAAGGGGGCATGGTAGATCGCCTCGCCCGTCTCCGTCTGCTGCGGGGCGGCGGGGTAGGTGCCGTCCGAAGCGCGGTAGAAGAGCTCGACGGAATACGAAGTATAGAATTTCGCCGTGAGCGAAAGCCCCTCTTCGGGGAGGACGCGGTCCTCGGCGACGGGGGAATCCCCCTCATACCAACCCGCAAAGCGGAGCCCGTCCTCGGGGGTGACTTCCACCGAAGAGAGAGCTTCCGAAACGGACGCACCCGCGGAGAGGCGGAGCGATTCTGCGGAGAGGGTGCCGCCGTCGGCGAACAGGGTGAGCTTGGGACCCTTGCTTTTGCAAGCCGTAAAGAGAAATCCCGCAACCGTCGCCGCAAGGACGCAGGACAGGATGGTAAGGACAGATTTTTTCTTCATGAAGATCACCTCTGCAAGATGAATAATTGTATAGAGCAATTCGGGCAAAACCTCGCCCACGCACTACAAGTATAGTACATATGCCACCTTGATGTCAACAATTTCGCCCCGTCGATGTATATTTTCTAAATATATTAACACAAAATTCGCCAAACTGTCGCGGTTTTGGGAGGGGGGGCAAAGATGAACGTGCGCCCGAGTGTACGCAAACGTATAATTACGTCATTCCGAGCCGAATAGTCGCCGCTCATAATAGGCGGCGAGTATTCGAGTCGCCCCGCCTTATTCTGTTTATT
>CANPWF010000103.1 GCA_947581885.1 uncultured Clostridia bacterium | reverse complement strand
GGGTCTCGTACTGCGCCGCGTCGACGAACACTTGCGCGTTCTTGGGTGCCTGATCGGGTTGAAGGAATACATCCGTCTTGGCGACTTCGATCTGGTTGGGAATGCAGAAGCCCGCAACCGCCTGTGCCGTCTGCCCGGGTTCGCCCGCAACGTACTTCACGAGTTCCCAAGCCGCTTCCTTCTTCTTGGAACCCATCGCGATGGCAAGCCCCATCGAGCCGCTGTGCCCCGCCTGTACGCCGTGCACGGTGACGTTGCCGTCCGCATCGTACTCCTTGTACATGGGAAGAGGCGCGACATCCCAACTCTCGTTATCCTTCATCCAGCTGCCCTGCGTGCCGATCTTCTTGCGAAGGTGGGTAACTTCCCAACGCCCGCCGACGAACATCCCGAAGGACCCCGCCACAAAGCGGTCGCGTGCGGACTGCTGTCCGATGGAGTTCTGCCCCATCGAGACCTTCTTCCCGTACACGTCTACGCCCTTGGTGGTCGTACCGAGTTTTTCCGAAGTGGGCGAAGTGAGTGCGACGAATTCGAGGAGCGCGTCCTTCATCGAGGGAAGTTCATTGCATTCGCTCTGCCAAGATTTGTCGCCTCCCGCCTTCTTATCCGTGTAGGAGATGATCTCACCCGCGTTGTATTTGGTGCCGTTCACGGTAATGCCTTCGGTGCAGTCGTCCTTCACGATGTAGTTGGGGGTCGTGTCGTTCAACGTGAGCTCGTAGTACCCCATCGGGTTGCCGTCTGCGTCCGGTGTTTCGGGAATGTATTCCACGCAGTCGCCCCCGACCGACCAACCGTAGCTGAACCACCATTCGGTGAAGTAGCCGTACTTGCAAGCGTCGATCTCGGTCTGCATTCTCGTGGCGAGAGATGTCACTTCATCCCAACTCATAGGGACTTTGTTGTTGAAGTACCACTTGCCGTCTTTCTCGAAATACCCCTTCTCGGGATAGCCTTGCGCCTTCGCCTCTTCCGCCGTGAGGGAAAGGTGGGTGATGCCCATTTCCTCCAAATACTCGCGGTTGTAGTAGAGCGCGGTGGGGCCGATATCCTTGGGAAGAGCCCAAAGTGCGGCATCGTCCGAGACGGTCTGCGTGGCGATATCGAAGCGATAGCGGCGGATGCCCTGCTCCCAAACGGCACCCGGTTTGGTGAATTCTTCCACCCCATCGAAGAGAGCTTCCCCCGTATTGGGATCGGTGAGGGGTTGAAGATATTGCACCCACGATTTGAAGTTACGGTCGGGAACATAGATGACATCGGGCGGATCTTTGCCCGAAAGTTGCATCGCGTTCGCCGCCACGTCGCCGTGGTTGCTCGAATACTCGACGCGGATGCGCTTTTCCTGCCCGATCGTCTTGTTGAATTCGGCGACGATCTCGCCAAAGACCTTCGACTCGTCCTCATCGCCCGAGCCCCAGAATTGCAAGGTCGTCATTTTGCCGTTCTTCGTATCGTCATTCTTGCAGGCGGCGAGCCCGAGCACAGACGAGCAAGCGAGCACCGCGGCACAACCGACGATCATCGTCCTTTTGAATCTTTTCATAATTTTTCTCCTTTTCGGGTTTTTTCGATCCCCCTCCCCCTTTTCCGCCGAAGCCGAAACCTCGGCGGGAATCGGAGGAAAGTGTGGCGAGAACGCCTGAGTTTTCGGACTGCTTACTCCGCGTTGGCGACCGCAATGGCACCGAGGCCGAAGTTGCCTTGTCCCTCACCGATCACCTTCATGAAGAAGGTGAGGGTGGTCGCCTCGGTAGCTGTGACCGACACTTCGACCTTTACGCCCTGACTGCTGTTGCCGGTTCCCGTGATCACGTGTGATGTGGCGATGATTTCATTGCCTTTGTCATACACGGTGAGGTCAACCGATTTATTCCATGCCGAGATCCAAAGGGTGACCGTTGCGTTTTGGGTGATATCAACACAAATCGCCTGTACGTTGTCGCACCACTTGAATTTGTCGGTTCCCGTGGTCGTATTCGTGCCGTTCGACCATGTGAAGGACTGATTCGCGAAGTGCTCTCCGCCGCCTCCCTGTCCGCCGATGCAGTTGATGCCGTGGATGACGTGACTATCGCCCGATTTTGTCACAAGCCCATTGTCGCCGTCACAAATGTACGCCCAATCGAGAGTGCCGACCGCGGTAAGGTCGACGGCATCGCCGCCCGACGTGATGGTATGGTTCTCTTCCGCCGTTGCGGTCGTTTTCGCGCCACGCGCCGTGTTGCCGACGACTGCGATCGCGACAAGGGAAATGTTGTCCGACCAATGGTTCGATGTCTCTTCGCCGACGGTGAGGGTGATCGTAAACGTTTTTTCTTCTTCGCCGAAGTGTACTATATCGGGCGTGAAGATGACCTGCTTGTTCTTGTTTGCCCCGTCGTTGTCGCCCTCGTTGGAGAACTCGAACTTCGCGTACTCCACTCCGTCATAGGAAATGGTAACGGTGTTCTTTGCGTGATACGCGCCCGTGAAAATGGCGATGTACTTCACATCCTTCGTCACTTTCACATTGAAGGAAACGCCCTCACTGAACGTCCAGCCGTCGGTGTAGCCGAAGTAGCTTGCTTTTTCCTTGTCGTCGCCGTTGTACCACGTGATGTGCGTTCTGTAATCGCCGAACGTGCTCGTTCTCCCCGTGGAGAGGTTGCCGATGAGATCGCCATTCGCCATCTCGTGAACGTTGTCGTTGCGGAAGAAGTGCCAATCGAGGGTGACGTTCTCGTCGTCGAGCTCATCGAGGTTGACGGTTTCATTCGAGCCGTCCGCATAGTCCTTTTCGGTCGGGGTGACGGTGAGTTTAACGATGACGGTGCATTCGAGCACAACGCCGTCTTTGGTCGCTTTGATCGTGGTCTTGCCGAAGCCCTGCGCGGCGATCTCGCCCGTCTCCTCATTGACGGTGGCGATCGAATCGTCGTCGGAGGTGTACTTCACGCCCTCCACATCTCCGCCGCCTTCGCCCGCCGTCATCTTGACGCTGCCCGTATCTTCCGAACCGAGGGTGAGAGTGACGTTTTGTTTGTCGAGCACATACTCGACAACATGCACGGTAATGGTGAATACCTTGCCGTCGATCGTCACCGTGACCGTCGCCTCGCCCTTGGAGTTCGCCTTGATAACGCCCCCTTCGGTGACTTCGACGTGTTCCTGTCCCGACGTAACCGCATAGCTTGCGTTGATCGCGTGGTTGGGATTGGCGGAAATTTCGATCTGTGCCGTCTTTCCTGCGGAAAGGGTCACTTCTTCGCCGCTCGTGATCGTATACTCCGTGACCGTGACGTACACAAGGAACTGCTCTTCGCCGATGGTTACGGTGATCGTCGCCGTGCCGACGGCAGAGCCGAGAGTGAGCTTCCCGCCGTCCGCAACGGTGACAATGCTATCACTGCTCGAAGAGTAGGTTACGCCTTCGGAGACGGTCTCTTCGCCCTTCTTTACGACGATCGAATGCTCCGTTGTGTCGCCTTTTGCGAGGTCGAACACACTCTGTTCAATCGAATACTCGCTGTTCTGCGAAACGGCGATCGCCGCCCAACCGCAGTTGCTATCGCGAAGTTTAATGACCTTGAAGGTGTAATCGCCCGCTTCCTTCACTGTGAGCGTAATGGTGACCTTGGCGGTAATGCCTTGGTGGGTGGTAGGCGTGACCTGCTTCCCTTGGATAAAGGTGCCGTTTTTATCGTACACGCCGACCATGTAGGCACTGCTCCAACCCGTAACAAAGAGAGTCACGGTGAAGTTGCCCTTGGTGAGCGCGACGGGAATGGAAGCGAAGTCGTTCGACCACATGAAGTTGTGCAAATCGGCGGGCGCGTTCTCTGTGCCGTCAGTCCATGTGAAGTGCGCGTTTTTGCCCTCGTCCTTGCCGTAGTCGTTGCCGAACGTTCCTGTTTCGGGATCGCGGTAGGTGACTGCGTTCGCCTTGATGATCGAATTTTCGGGAACGCCCGCTTTGCGGTAAACGCCGCCTTCTTTCACAGCCGCCCAATCGAGATTGCCAAGTTCGGTGAGATTGAACTCTCCTCCCGCACTCTTTTCAATGTTGATTTCCGTCTCTGCGGTCGCTGCGTGGTCGTGCGCGGTATTGCCGATGACAGCCGCCGCAACGATAGAAGCATTTCCGCCGTGTTGCCGAACACAATTTACAGAAATGGTGAGCGTAAGTCCTTCGGCGGGGATTTCCGAAGGCTTGATCGTGAGCGTGAGGCCCCTTGCGAGAGAAGCGGGATTTTCGCCGTCGGTCGGAGCGTTGATCGTATTCGATTGAAGCACGATATCTCCGATCTTGAATTCGACGACGGGAGCCTCCTTCCACGCACCCGTGAGAAGGATAACTTTTGTCACCTGATTGGTGAGCTTGATTTCAAGGGTGTAACTGCCGTGAACCGCTCTGCCGTACGTGTTGCCGCCGAACGCCTTCGTCCCGTCTGCGTCGTCATAGATGACGGGAACGGGATAATCCCAGAACTCTTCGTCGGTTACGCCGCTCGCCATTGTGTAGTCGCTGATAAGGTTTGCGTTGTCCTTCATGCGAGCCTTGCTCTGATTGTTGTTAAACCAATATTTGTACCAATCGAGCGTCTTATTCGCATCAAGATAGGTGAGGTCGATCGCCTTCTCGCCGAACGTGAAGTCCTCTGCCGTGAGCGTTGTCGTAAGCACCACGTTTACGGTGAATTCGAATTCGATGGGGTCGGTGGTGGTGGCGTGTTCGTCGGTGACGGTGACTTTGACGGAGGCAGTGCCGACTTTGGCGGCGGTGATGGTGTTCGAACCCTTCGTGAGAACGCCCTCGCTGTCCGTAATGTCGATTGTAAGGGTAACAGTGCCCTCGGGGTCGCGCATGACGGAAATTTCCTTCTCGTCGCCGACGTTGAGGGTAACCGTCCCTTCATCTTCGATTTCGTCGTCCCCTACCTTCAACGTGTAGAGCACGCCCGCCTGAACGGTGACGGTGGTTTTGAATTCTCTGCCGCCGACGGTGACGGTGACAATGGAAGAACCCGCCGCCACGGCGTGGAGCTTGTTGCCATCAACAATGGTTACCGCATTCTCGTTGCTCGAAGCGTAGGTCGCTTCTACCGCATGGGAAGCGGGATCCGCCGTAACTTCGATCGCCAAGGCCTCATCGCCCACGCGCATCGTGGTGTCGTCCGTCATTTCAACGCCGCCGATCTTCACAGTGTATTCGGTGACGGTGACGTTCGCTTTGACTTCCTGCCCTTCGACGGAGCAGGTGATGACTGCCGTACCCTTCGCAACGCCCGTGACTTCGCCCGAGCCGCCATTCACCGTAGCAACAGCGGGGTCGGAGCTGGTGAAGGTGTGCGGACGCGACCCCTCGGGAAGTGCGGGGGTGGAATTGAGCGTTAAAGTCGCCTTGGCACCCGCCGCGATATCGAGCGAGTTGGGAGTGAGCGTGAAGGTGTACTTCTGCCCGACATTCACCGTCGCGGTAAGCGTTTCGCCGCCGACGGCAACTTTGACGGAAGTAGACCCTACCGCAACGCCCGTAACAAGTCCGCTTGCGGAGACGGTCGCAACGGCGGGGTTTTCGCTCGTGAAGGTCATGCCCGACGTAACTTCCGCGCCGTCGGGATCCAACACTTTGAGTTGGAACGTCTCCGTCGTTTTGATAGAGATTTCAGACGTTTCGAGTTTGTACGTCGTCTCTGTTACGTCGTCCCCCCCCTGCTTTGCATTCACCGTAACTTTGCAGGTGAGAGGCGTTTCCGCCCCTTCGATGGCGGCGGAAACATTCGCCGTGCCCGCTTTCACCGCGGTGACGGTGCCGCCTTCGACGGTGGCAACTTCGGGTGCGTCCGAAGTCCATGTAACGGAGCCTTCGGGCGCGGGCGAGATCGTGAGCTCCTTCGTCTCGCCGACGGTGAGTGCGATCTCCGTTTCGCTGAGCGTGTACTCGGTGACGTGTTTCTTCTTGCAGGAGGCAAGCCCGAACGCAAGAGTAACGATCAGAAGCGCGAGTACAGGCCAAATGCTCTTTCTTTTCATCATTCTCTCCCCTTTCGATTATTTTTCTCCCCGCAAAGCACCGATACGTCCCACGGAAATTCGCGGAACGTTCGGCCCTAAGCGGATAAAATCCATGTTATTCTTTCCCTGCGGGCAGCCCCAGAACCTGCACGCCCGCGAGCGACGCGTTGCCGTTCCCCGAAGTCGTCGACTTCAATTGAACGGTGATGAGGGTTTCCCCTTCGACCTCGATCGGAATGACGAGCCGCTGACAGTTGGAACTTTGTCCTCCCGTGAAGGAGAATCTACCCCGCTCTATTCCCAAGTAGTCCGAGACGGTGACGGTGCGGCTTCGGTTCCCGGAGTCCCTGACGGACAACGCGGTGGACCGCTT
>CANPWF010000102.1 GCA_947581885.1 uncultured Clostridia bacterium | reverse complement strand
CTCATCCTGTCCGACCGAAGGGCGCACGAGCCGCAAGGCGAAGTAGCGGAGCGTAGCGGAGTCGAAGGATCTCGCCCCACTCAATACCTACATGTGTGTTGGGAGACGTGCGAGATTTCTCGACTGCGCTCGAAATGAGGTGCAGGGGAAGGGTGCCGAAAGAGCGGTGTTTTTTCTCGGAAAACACATTGAAGGGGGACGAATGTCCCCCTTCAATGAGTTCTATTACCCGATGAAAAAATTCGGGTGATTATTCAAAAAAGATTACGATCGAACAAGGAGTTCGAAGGAGGCGGAAGTTTTTCCACGGGGGACGGGGAAATCGATGAGATAGACCGTTCTGCTTCCCCTCTTCCCGCCGTTTTTATCGAACACGTATCCGTGCAATTCGTGCTCTTCGGTGTGCACGGTCGGGCAAATTCCTTCTTTTGAACGAAGCACAACGTCTTGGATCTCAACGCCGTCTTTCGTGATATTGGGGCAGTGGAAGGTGATGAAGCGTTCGACGATCTTTGTCCCCTCTTCGAATTCGTCGGTGAGAAGGATACTCTTCTCCTCGCATGTAAACGTTCTCCGAAGGCGGCGAACGGTTTGCTGCCCGTAGGCGGCGGCAAGCTCGATGGCGATCTTCCCTTCCTCTTTTTCGAGGGTGCCGAAGAATTCCTTCCCCGCCTTTTGATATTCCCCGTTGACGATGGGCACCGAGTGCCCGCGCGAGGAGTTGCAAAGGATCCCGTAGCGGGTCTCGTCCACGAAATACGTCCCCGTGTACCGCCCCGCGCCGATGTCGCAAAGGGCCATGCCGCGCTCCGTGGTGAGGATGAAGGAACCGATATCGTTATGGTTGTGCGGCTCGTCGTTGGTGCCCGCCTTCGCAAAGAGGGAATACTTTTCGCGGCGAACGATCGCCTGCCCCGCCTGCGGGAAATACTCCTCTTTCGCGGGGGAGAAGTTCTCTTCCCTATCCCGTTCGCCCCAAATGGCGGCGCGGGTCATCTCGTTCCAAGCGAGATTGCCTTGGGGGAATTCGAGAAGGCGATCGGGAAGGGTGGGCACGGAAGGATAGCGGCGGGCGAGGTAGCGGGCGAGGGCTCCGCTCATGCGGAATTCCCTCGGGGAGCAATCGGAGACGGAAGGGAAGGTGTCCCCCGTCATCCAGATCCTCGAAGGATAGCATGCCGTCTGTTCCGCCCTTTCCGAGGCGAAGAGGTCGATCTTCCCCTCGGTGAAATCGAGGAGCAGGTCGGCAAAATAGACGAAATTGCCGAACCCGTATTGCCAATAGGTGAGCCCTTCGAGGCAAACGCCGTCCGAAGGGATCGCGTTCAAAAAGCACCGCACCGCGGAGAGGATCCTCTCCTCTTGGCGGGCAAAGGCGGCGGGATCCAAAAACATCATCGCCGCGCCCACGTTCCCCGCGCAGACGACCGCCCAATTCATCGTCGCCGTCTCCCACCAATAGGTCCTCTCTTCAAAGGATCTGATGACGCGGCGTTGCACCTCTTGTTTTGCCCTCTCGCAGACGGCGGGGTCCATGCGGTCCTTCAATAAAAACAGGATCTCGCCGATCGCGTGACCGAGGTCGGCGGCGAAGAGGTCGATGCACGTCTCCCCCGCGGGGCCTTGCCCGCTCGTATGGGCAGGAGCCGCCCACGACCATTCTTCGCAGATCGCCGATAAAATCGCCTGCATGTTTTCGAGATATTCCGACTTCTCGGGATAGAGAAGAGCCAAGATCGCGCATGCGACGAGATAGTGTCTGCGGCGGAAGAAGGGCACCTCGAATGGTTCGCGCGCACCCGTGCGCTCGAAGGTCATGCGGAGCTCCATATCCAATTTCGGCATCGTCTTGATATCGAAATCGGCGTAGATCTTCTCCGCCCAAACGCGGACGCTCCGCTCGTCCGTATCGGCGCGAAGGCGATCGAGAACGGCGGGGTCCTTCAATTTTTCAATGCAGGGATGAAACATGGTTTAATTCAAAAAATCGGCGCGATATTTTACGCCGAACGCCTCGGCGATCTCCTTTAAGTTGTCGTCGGAAATGGTGTTTTTGCGGGGAAGGTGCGCCGTGAGGAGATACAGCTGTGCCGCCTTCTCCACCGTCTCCACCAGCCCGAACGCCTCGTCGAGCGTCTTGCCCGCGCCGTAGATACCGTGCAACGCCCAAACGACGACGCGGAACTCGGCAAGTTTTTTCGCCGTCGCCTCGCCGATCTCGTTGGTGCCGCAGAGCATCCAAGGGAGCACTCCCACCCCCTCGGGGAATACCACCATGCACTCGGTGCAGGTCTCCCAAAGGGTGTGAGAGAACTTCTTCTCGTCGAGGTCGTGCACGAAGGTCATCGCAAGCAAGTGCGTCGGATGGCAGTGCAGGATAACGCGGTTTTCGGGGTCGACTCTGAGGCGGGAAATGTGGCTCATGAGGTGGGCGGGAAGTTCGCTCGTGGGTCTGCCGCCGTCCTCGTAGCCGTACAGCAGTTCGGCGTTTTTGCCGTCCGCCGTGATACGGATCACGCCCACATTGTTGGCGGGGTCCTCTTTTACGTTCTTGAAGTACTTGCCCGTCCCCGTCACGAGGAGACTCCTGCCCGCAAGTTCGCTCGCGTCGAAGCCGAGAGAAAGCACCCGCTTGCACTTCAAGCCGAACTTTGCGGGGTCTACGTCGAGCAGAAGGGAGAGATTCCCCCCGTTGCGCTCGTCCCAACCGAGGCGGTACATGTTCGCCGCCGTATCGAGGTATTCGCGAAAGAATTTCGCCTGTTCGATCTTCATATTTTTTCTCCTTACTTTTTGCACGTCATCTTACGGAAAGAACGTCTTTCTCGTAGGAAAGGACCTCTTCGATCCAATCCTCGCGGGCGTTTTCGCGGGAGAGAAGTTCCTTCCACACCGCGCCGAAGGGCAGAAGCTTGCACCGCTCTCTCAGTGCCATCAGCTCTGTAAAACGCGCCCCATCCTGCATTTTTCGCATGGTCTCGTGCGGTTGGAGCATGGCAAACAGCAGGGCTTCCCGTGCCGCCCTCTGTCCCGTTACCCAAGCGGCGATGCGGTTGATGCTCGCGTCGAAGTAATCGAGCCCGATCCGCACTTTCTCCGTCGCGCCGCAGCGGACGATCTCCGTCATGATCTCCTTCAATTCGTCCTCGAACAGGACGACATGGTCGCTGTCCCACCGCACCCCGCGGGTGACGTGCAGGGCGACCGTATCGTAGAAGGCGAGAAGGGCGGGGATCTTGTCGCTCACATATTCGAGGGGATGGTAGTGCCCGTTATCGAGCAGACAGCAGATGCCCTTCTTCGCCGCATAGTTTTGGTAGAATTCGTTGGAACCCACCGTGTAGCTCTCCACGCCGATGCCGAACACCTTGCTCTCGACGGCAACGAGGACGTTCTCCTTATCGTAAGGAACGGAAAGGATGTCGTCGAGCGACTGTTTGAGGCGAAGGCGGGGGCCCAACCTGTCGGCGGGAACGTCTTTGAGCCCGTCGGGGATCCAGATGTTGACAAGGCACTTCGAATTCATCTCGCGGGCGAAGTACTCCGCGATCCGCAAACACGCCTTGCAGTGGTTCACCCAGAAGGTGCGGATGTTCTCGTCGGGTGAGGAGAGGGTGAGCCCGTCTTTCACGTTTTTATGGGAGAAGAGGGTCGGGTTGAAGTCGATGCCGTCGAGCCCGAGCTCCTTTGCGAACTGCACCCACGGGGCGAAGTGTTTGGGTTCGTACCCGTCGCGATCCACTTTCTCCCCGTTCAGAACGGCGTAGCTCGCGTGCAGGTTGAGGCGGAGCTTGCCCGTCATCAGCGAGAACGCCTCTTTGATGTCGGCTTTGAGCTCTTCGAAATCAGTCGCCCGCCCCAAGTAATTCCCCGTCGTCTGAATACCGCCCGAGGCCGCTCCGCCGCCGTCCAACCCGACGACGTCGTCCCCCTGCCAGCAGTGAACGGAGATGGGCACCGCCGCCGCGGCTTTTATCGCCGCTTCCGTATCGATGCCGAACTTTGCGTATTCTTCCTTTGCCAATTGATAAGCAGTCATAAGACCTCCTTGATATCGAATGATTTACGGACAAATTCTCTCGCGGAAGCAAGGTTTGAAATTTCCCCCGCCGAGATCATCTGCATGGATAGATTGCCGATCGCCGTCGCCTCGACGGGACCCGTGATAACGCGCTTCCCCGTCGCCTCGGCGGTGCGTTCGTTGAGGAAGGTATCCCGCGAACCGCCCCCGATGATGTGCAAACAATCGTACGTTTTCCCTACGTTGGTTTCAAGTTCTTTCAAAGATTTCGCATAGCACTCCGCAAGGCTCTCGTATACGACGCGCATGCGGGTGGGAAGATCGAGCTTCTTCCCAAGGGCATTATCGATCTCCGCGCTCATCGAGGAAGGGGCGAGGAAGCGATCGTCGTTCACGTCGATGCGAAGGTCGGTATGCACTCCCCGCGCCATCTCCGAGAGTTCGGGGAAGGAATATTTCTCCTCCTCGCGGCGGATGCTCTGCACGATCCAAAGCCCCATGATGTTCTTCTGATAGCGGAAAGTATAGTCGACGCTCCCCTCATTGGAATAGTTGACCTTGCGCGAATTCTCGTCGGTATGCGCCGTCTTTTGTTCGATACCGAGGAGCGACCATGTTCCGCTCGAAATATAGGGTTCCCCGCAGACGGGGGCACCGAGCACCGCGGATGCCGTATCGTGCGTGGCGGGCTGAACGAGCACAGGCGTATAGCCGATGACCTTTGCGATCTCCTTTTTCACGGGGGCGACGCGCGTCCCGGGAAGGGAGAGCGGGCAGAAGAGCTTGGGAAGGCCGAGCGCGGAGAAGATCTCTCCGTCCCAAGTGTGCGTTTGGGCGTTGACGAGCCCCGTCGTCGTCGCGTCGGTGTATTCCTGCTTCATTACCCCCGTCAAGAGAAAGCCGAGATAATCGGGGAGCATCAGAAGATGTTTGGCGGAACGAAGGCGTTCCCTGTCCGCCGCAAGCTGATAGACGGTGTTAAAGGTAGAGAACTGAATGCCCGTGCGGGAATACAGCGTTCGGAAGGGAAGGATCGTATGCACCTTTTCCGCGGCAATAGAAAACGCCCCGTCCCGATAGCAATACACAGGCCCGACGCGCTCGCCTTTTTCGTCGAGGGCGGCATAGTCCACCCCCCACGTATCGATCCCGACGAAGGAAGGGATCTTCCCCATCTCCTTCGCCTGTTTCAACCCTTCGACGACGGAGGAAAAGAGCCTGTCCGCATCCCAGACGAGCCGACCGTTCTCCTTGGAAGGGAGATTGGAGAAGCGGTAAATTTCTTGGGTGCGGAATACGCCCCCTTCGATCCAGCCGAGAATGTGCCTTCCCGAGGACGCGCCGATATCGACGGCAAGATAATAATTCATGGTTGTATTGTACGATATTCGCGCGTTTTTGTCAAGTTCGTGCGCGAGGTTGCGCAAAATGTTGACATTCGATAAAAAATATGCTACGATATGCGCAGAAATGCGCACGGAGGCGAACAATGGACGCGGCGAGGCAAAAGGATATTTTAAGCTATCTCAAAGAGCACGGGCGGGCGAGCGTGAAGGAACTTGCCAACGCGCTGTTCGTGAGCGAGGCGACGGTCCGGAGGGATCTCGCCGAGATGAGGGAATTGGGGCTTGCCGAGCGCACGCACGGGGGTGCCATTCTCACCGAGGGAACGGACGAACGCTCCATCTTCGTCCGCAAGGAAAAGAACGCGCGGGAAAAGCTGAGGGCGGCTTCCGTCGCGCTCAAATACCTGCCCGACTTTCAGACGGTGTTCATCGACAATTCCTCCACCTGCCTCGCCCTCCTGAATTCCCTTCCCCTCGGGGGAAAGACGGTGGTGACGAACGGCATTCAGGTCGCCCTCCATGCGGCGAAGCAAGGGGATGCGACGGTCATCCTCACGGGCGGGGAAGTTCGCTACGATATGACCGCGACGGCGGGAAGCCTCGTCGTGAACGGGCTTCGGGACCTTCGGTTCGACCTTGCCCTTCTCTCCTGCGCCGCTGTCGACGCGGCGGGGAGCTTTGAACGCTCGCTCGAAACGATGCAGATCAAAAAGACGGCCCTCTCTTTGAGCAAGAAGGCGGTGCTCGTGTTCGACGGCTCGAAGATCGGCGGCAGTGCGCACTACCTCACCGCCCCTCTCGGGAAGTACGACGTTATCGCGACGGACGCGGACGATACCCGCCTCGCCCCCCTCCGCACCGCCTGCCCGCGCATTCGGAATCGGTGACGTGCGCAGACATACATGGGCACTCTCGCTTCCCCCTTTGGGGGAAGTGTCCCGCAGGGACGAAGGGGGTTGAGAGTACGGAAGGCTATAAAATTACGTCACCCTGAGCCGAAGGGTCGTCCGCCCTTGACGACCCTTCGTGTCGA
>CANPWF010000101.1 GCA_947581885.1 uncultured Clostridia bacterium | reverse complement strand
CCGCGCCACTTCCCCCAAGGGGGGGAAGCAAGAAGGTGCCGTACGCTCAACCCCTTTCGTCCCTGCGGGACACTTCCCCCAAAGGGGGAAGCAAGAAAAGAGGCGCGGGGCGCGTACTCTTTCCCCCCGTATAAATTCCCTTCCATGTGGCAATACCATGGGCGTGACAAAGTGTTCTGTAAGCTACATAAAATACAGTGGAACGGTCACAAAAGAAGGTGAAAGATGATCAGACGCGGAGAACTGTATTACGCCGATCTCTCCCCCGTCGTGGGGAGCGAACAGGGCGGCGTGCGCCCCGTGCTCGTGGTGCAGAACAACACGGGCAACAAATATTCCCCCACCGTGATCGCCGCGGCGGTGACAAGCAAGATCGGGAAGGCGCGGCTTCCCACCCATATCGAACTGCCCTCCGCGTACGGGCTCGCCAAAGACAGCGTGATCTTATTGGAGCAGATCCGAACCATCGACAAGAGAAGGCTGCTCTCCCGCATCGGCGAACTCCCGCCCGCCACCATGTCCCGCGTGGACCGCGCCATTCTCATCTCCCTCGGCTTCGGCGACGCATGAAGATACGAAAAAGGACCTCCCGCAGGAGGCCCTTTTCTTTTTTGATTTGCCCGAATTAGTTGCCCGAACCGTAGTTGCCGCGCTTCCATTGCAGGGTGTACAGCTTGAACAATCCCGCCGCGTACACTTGTTTTGCGGTGTCCTCGTTCTCTGCCCCGCCATATACCGCGGCATCGGTGTACACTCTGCCGAGTTGAGGGGAATAGCAGAACCACGCCTTCCCCGTGCCGCGGAAGTTGACCCGTGAAAGGTTACAGCCGCTGAATACGCCCTCACCGAGGAAGAGAACAGTTTCGGGCACCACAACATAGCGGAGTTCCGTAAAGTTCGCAAAAGCCCGCGGTGCGACAACGATCGTCCCGCTTGCAATCTCGACCTGTTTATAGCTCTCCTCAAAGGTCGTCGTTACCCTCTCTTTGTCTACCGCAACGAGGGCGATGGGCGTTTCTGCCTCATCCTTGATGTAGAGAAGTCCGTTCGTCCAATTCGTTTCGGCCGTATAGAACGGGGTATTCGCGACGACGTTCTCGCCGATCGAGATGATTTGGCTGCCCGTCGCAAAGGTCACGCTCGTAAGATTTTCGCAGTCCGCAAAGGCGTTCGCGCCGATCGAGGTGACGGACGCGGGGATGACGATGCTCTGAACATCCGAACCCTTGAACGCGCCCGCGGGAATGACGGTCGCCTCATCGGGGATGGTGAGTGCGCCGCTCTCGCCCTTGAAGGTGAGGTCGGTCGCAACGTGCATGGGGCTCGCCTCGTTGTTGTCGAAGCGGATGCCGAGATACTGTTCGAACGTCCCTTCGAACACGACGGTCGTGAGGGCAGTGCAGCCCTTGAAAGCGTCACGGTCGACGGCTTTTAAGGTAGCGGGAAGTTCGATCTCTTGGAGGAACACGCAGTCCTTGAACGCCTCCGCGCTGATCGAGACGACGTTATCATTTACCTTATAGGTTCCCGAAAGGGATGTCTTTGCGCGGATGAGGTGATTTTCGATGTAGAGCACGCCGTCAGGCTCCCAATTCTTTTCGGTGAGGAAGTACTTCGTATCCGTGAAGGCGTGGTCCTCGATCTCCGTCACGAGGTCGGGAATGTCGATTTCGTCGAGAAGGGTACAGCCGCGGAACGCCTCCGCGCCGATGTACTGCAAGGTCGCGGGGAGAATGGCGTTCGTGAGCGATACGCACCCCTTGAACGCCCCGCTCTCGATGCGGTTGAGCTTGCAATCGCTTACATTTTGCGCCCCCGCTTCGTGCCCCGTGAAGTGCACATTGCTGAGTTTCGAACAGCCTTGGAAGGCGTTATAGCCGATGTATTCGAGGGAGAGCGGGAGCTCCACTTCCTCGATAAACGTGTTGCCGAAGAAAGCGTCCGTGCCGATCCCGACGACGGGAACTTCCCCCTTGCCGTCGATATTCACCGTGGCGGGGATGATGAGCTTCTTCGCGTTGATGTAGTAGTAAACGCCGTTCTTCACCGAGCGCGAAACGCGTGCCCGCGTGTTGCCCGAGCCCGTCTCGAAGGTATAGGAGAGTCCGTCCCGATGGCACACCGTGCAGATGTTGCTCTCGGAGAAATCGTGAGCGACGGAGACGACCTCCTTGCATTCGTCGCACCGACCCTTGTGGTAGAATTGGTCGGATTCGTCGTACTGCGTCACGCGGTGCCCCTTCGACTTTGCCGTCACTTCGGTGAAGGTATCGTGGCAGGTCGGGCAGGTGTACGTCGTCTCCTCGTCCGTCGTGCACGTCATCGCCTTGACAGAGGTCGTATACGGGCACTCCTCGTATACTCTTTCGTTACAGCCCGCCCGTTTGCATACCTGATAGTGGCTCCTCTGCGCATGGTCGGCGATATAGGGTTGGCCCGTCACGTCGTGTTGAAGTTTCGGAAGTGCGCCCGAATCCTGCGTGTAGCGGCACTTCTCGCAGACCTTGATGTCCTTTCCCTCGTATTGGCAGGTAGGAAGATAGCCCGAATCCTTCATGCTGTCCTTGCAATCCCCTTCTTCCCTGTTTCCGCATTCCTCGCGGCCGCAAACGCGGAAATGCTTGGAAGTTTCGCCCGACGTTTCGTCGTCGTGCGTCCATGCGCCGTATGCGTGACCGAGCGGTGCGCCGATCTCTTCCTCCGCCCTATATTTGCAGTAGTCGCATACCCGAATGATCGTCGCGCCTTTCGTACAGGTCGCTTTCTCCCGTGTGGAAGATGTGTAGTAGCAAGCGTAGTAGGTATCCTTGCCGTTCGGGCGATCGCAGTTTTCGCGGGTGCATGTTCTGTAATGCACTTCCATGCCCTGATACGTCTCGTGCGTGTAGATGATCGACCCGTCCTCGTTCTTCGCCCAATCGTGGCCGAGGGCGTTTACCCGATCTCCCGTGTAGGTGTTTTCGCACTCCGTGCACTTGTAGTTGGTGTAGCCCGACGAAATGCACGTCGCCGCGACTTCGTCTACCTCCTCTTGGTTGCACTCCGCCACTTCGGGGAATGCGGGGTCGGCCTCATGCCCCGGGTTGGAGCACGTTCTGATATGTTGGCGGACGACCGTAGCCGCCCCGTCGCGGTCGCGAAGGCTCGCGTCGTACGTCGCTACGTCGAAGTGCCAATCCCCGAAGTTGTGCCCGAGGGGGGAACCTTCGTCGTGCTCGTATTCGTAGCCGCAAGTCGGGCAGGTGTGAACGTGATGTTCCGCCTTCGTGCAGGTCGCCGCCGTCTTGACGACGGTAAAGACGCACTGCTCTACGGTGATGTTTTGTTCACAACGGGAACAGTATCCTTTGTGATGATCCACCCCGTCCTCATCTTGAAAGTGCTGCGGGCTCTGCATCTCATGCCCGAGAGGATCGATGGGTTGTCGCTCTTCGATGACATGTTGACATTCACTGCACTTTTGCCCCTCCGTCCAACCGATTTCGGTGCACGTGGGCTCTTCGTATTCGCCGATGGGAACGAGCGTATGCGGCTTCAACCCGAGGACATTGTCCTCGACCGCACCGCAGTTTTCTCGGGTGCAGGTGCGCTGTTCGAGCCCTGCGTCGGTGCAGGTCGATTCCTTGATCGTTTTCCACTCGCCGAAGGAATGCCCGAGCGCGGGAATGGTCTCGCCGCCGTGCAGCTCCGTATTGCACACCGCGCACTTCGAACCCGTCGAATAGCCCTCGTTGATACAGGTGGGCTCGATCACGATGTTTTCCGTAGGGGTATGGGGAAGTTTTTCGACGGAGCGCGTCTCGTGCTCGCCGCACAAACAGCTCCTCTCTTCCGTCCCCTCCGCCGTACAGGTCGCCGCCGTGACCGTCTCCCACTCTCCCCAAGCATGGGTGTGGGGTTCGGGCTCTTCCTTATGACAGGCTGAAAGCCCGAAAATGCCGCATGCAAGTCCTGCCACGATGCCGATAACGATGAGCGGTTTTCTGCGCATATTTTTCTCCTTTTCCCTTGTTTCCTTTTACTCCCGCCTTCGCGGGAAGCTCCCCCCAAACGGGAACTTTCGCGCCTCTATTATACAATATAACCCCCCGTCCCCGTCAAGTCCTTTCGGAAAAATTTTTTGAGGGAATATTTTGCGCGATTTTTTCACGGATTTACCCCTTTTCGGCTCCCCTCTCGGCTCCCCCGCTCGGCTCCCCCGCTCGGGGGAAGTCGCGTCGCCCCGTTCGCTCTTCCCTCTCGGCTCCCCCTCGAGGGACGCAGAACGCACCATGAGCATCAGTCCGGTGGACTGTGCGAGGCGTTCTGCGATGAGTGAGCGCATTGTCCGCGCGAACGGTGACCGAGGGCGGGAATCGACCCGCCCGAGAAAGCCGGCACGCTCCGCCCTTGGGGCGTGACTGAGGGGGTGTCGAACGTACGGACTGCTACCAAATGCACGGACTGCTACCAAATGTCATGTCGACCGTAGCGGAGACATCTCTACCTTATTCAAACTGCGGTGACCCGTTCGACTCGAAGGCTCGTCAAGGGCAGACGACCCTTCGGCTCAGGGTGACGTATTATAGCAGTCCGTACACTCCATCCCCCACGTCCATGTTTCGACGTTGCTCAACATGACGTGGGGGCGGCGCACGTCTCCTGCCCCGCATGGCGCACGTCATCCTGCCCGACCGAAGGGCGCACGAGCCGCAAGGCGAAGTAGCGGAGCGCAAGCGCAGTCGAAGGACGGACGTGCGCAACATGTGCGGCCACGCCCCCCTTCATTATCCAATCAAAACAAAAAAGGCGGGCACCATGTCCGCCTTCGTTTGCATTCTTGTGCTGTGTCCGCAGCCTACACCGCGGTGGCGAGTTTCTTGTCTTTTTTGAGCTGTTTTTCGAGGTCGGTGCACGCCTCCTGCAATTCCTCTTCCGTCTCGGAGACGTCCACCCCGTCCAAAATATTCTGCAAGCGGTATTCGGTGTTGAGGTAGCGAATGGTCTGATAGCCGATGACGGTGGTAAGGGTCCCGTTCGCCAGCCCCTGCACCGAGCTGTCCACGATAGCGGAGATCGCCGAACCCAAAATGGGGATGCTCTTCACCGCGTCGCCCATCGTCTTTACCACGCTGCTCCCGATGTTCATGCCGCCGAGCCCGTAGGCGATGAGGGAATTTTGCAGGACGCGCATGAAGATCTTCGCGAGCCTCGCGTCGGACGGGCGGAACCCGTACAGGAACACGAGGTCTTTGACGAGCTGCATGTTGATGAAGATGACGAGGAGCGCGTCGATCTTCGCCGTCTGCGAGATCGCGGAGTACGCCGCCGACTTCACCGAACTTCTGAAAATGAGATCCTTCGCCGATTTTTTCACCGAACCCGTATAGAGGGCGGTGAGCTGTTTTTTGATGCCTTCCTCGTCGTTCGTCTGCACGGCGATCGCGAGCTTTCCCACCACTTCGGAATTATACCACCCCACGCCTTCCACACGGGAAGTCAAGTCGATGATCTTCTCCGAGATCTGGCGGCGGAGTTTTTTGTTGTGCTTCTGCGCTTCCCGCGCGGTGTAGGCGTTGACGTTCGTCTTGAAAGCGGGCGTGCGGAAGATCTTCACGATGGGGACGATGAAGAGGAAAATATAGACGAGAAGGCACACCACCGCCGCGCCGTAGCCCGCATATTCGTTGATATCGTACACCTGTTTCGCGACGAAGAAGAGCACGGCGAAGAGGACGATGCCCATCGCAATGGTGAGAAAGCGCAGGAAGAATTTCGCCCCGCGCACGTTCTGCCGCTTGACGTACTTTTGCTCGTATTCGTAAATGGACATCTTCCCGTTTTGGGGAACGGGAGGGAGCGCGTCGGGGAAGGGGTTCTCCTGCGCGGCTTGATTTTGCGATTTCTCTTTTTTCTTTGCCATACATTGCCTCGTTTCCCTTCAAGCATACACCAAAATCGACGATTTGTAAAGGAATTTCCGAAAAATTTCCTCAATCCATTTTATGGCGAAGAGGGATCGGTAGGAAGGAGTTGCCAAAACCCTTCGGGTATGGTATAATACAACTATGGGAAAACGAACGACGGTCTACGAGGACAAAGAGGAAAAGGAGAGGCGGCGGCGCGAGAAGGCGCAGGCACGGATGGACCGCCACAAGGTCAAGTGCCCGCACTGCGGCGCGGACGCGCTCGACCATATGACGAAATGCCCCAAGTGCGGCGGAGAGTTGAAGCCCCTCGGGTACGTCCCCATGGACGAGAAGAAGCGGAAACTCATCAAGGGGATCTGCTATGGTGTCGGCATCGCCGTCGCGATCGCCATCGTTATCGTCATCTTCGTGACGAGATGATTTTACTTCGGAATTTATACGATCTTTGATTTCCTTTTTTTGCCCCGCTCTGCGGGGTTTTTTGTTTGGATTTTACCCTCTTACCCTCAGCTCTCGGCTCCCCCTCGAGGGACGCAGAACGCACCATGAGCATCAGTCCGGTGGACTGTGCGAGGCGTTCTGCGATG
>CANPWF010000100.1 GCA_947581885.1 uncultured Clostridia bacterium | reverse complement strand
GTATTAACCTTTTCTTTTTCAAGAATCTTCTTGCCTTTCCTTCTTTACTTTCTTGCTATGCAGTTGTCAACCTTCGGGGTGCGGATACGAAAGTTCCGCACTGTCTTTGCAGACAGCTTATTTATCATAGCATTTCGATTTTCTTTCGTCAAGCAATTTTGAAAGGGAATTTCGCTTTTTTTTCGGAAAAAATACGCCGAAAAAGAACCGTGCCCGCCCCGACGGAATCGGGGCGGGCACGGAACGGAAAAAGTTCCTCTTTATTCCTTATTATAATGATAGGTGGGAACGATCTTTTGCAGGAGGGAACGGATATCCCGCGTTTCGCTGTGCACCGCGTCGTTGAGTTCGTTGAGCATGTCCCAAAGGAACGTTTCGTCCAAGTCGATGGGGCGGGCGACGCTGATGAGCCCGTGCGCCGTCGTCTGCAACCCCTCTTCGTCCATGAGGCGTTCCTCGTACAGTTTTTCCCCGGGACGAAGCCCCGTGCAGCGGATCTCGATATCGACCCCCGGTTCCAAGCCCGAAAGACGGATGAGGTTGACGGCGAGGTCGTAAATTTTGACGGGTTCGCCCATGTCGAGCACGAAGATCTGCCCGCCCTTGGCGTACGCGCCCGCCTGCATGACGAGAAGCACCGCCTCGGGAATGGTCATGAAATAGCGGATGATGTTGGGGTCGGTGACGGTGACGGGCCCCCCTTCGGCGATCTGCCGTTTGAAGAGCGGGATGACCGAGCCGTTGGAGCCGAGCACGTTCCCGAAGCGCACCGCAACAAAATTCGTATTCTTGGAATGTCTGCCGATGGTCTGAACGATCATCTCGCAGATGCGCTTGGTCGTCCCCATGACGTTGGTGGGGTTCACCGCCTTGTCCGTACTGATCTGCACGAACGTCTTTACCTTGTACTTATCGGCGAGTCTCGCGCAGTTGAGGGTGCCGAACACGTTGTTCTTCACCGCCTCGTTGGGGCTTGTCTCCATGAGAGGAACGTGCTTGTGCGCCGCGGCGTTGAACACGATGTCGGGGCGGTAGGTGGCGAAGATATCCTCCATGCGGACGGCATCGCGCACGCTCGCGATGAGCACGACGAGGTCGAGTTTGGGGAAGTGCCGACGGAGTTCCTGCTCGATGTCGTAGGCGTTGTTCTCATAGATATCGACGATGACGAGGCGTGCGGGCTTGCCTGCCACCACGATCTGACGGCAGAGCTCGCTCCCGATACTCCCGCCGCCGCCCGTGACGAGCACCGTCTTTCCCTCGATATAGCCCGTGATCTCTTCGAGATTGACGCGCACCTGTTCCCGCCCGAGGAGGTCGCTCACCTCCACTTCGCGCAGTTGGGAAACGCTCGCCTCGCCGCTCGCAAGCTGATACAGCCCCGGCAAAATTTTCACTTTGCAGGAAGTGACTTTGCAGATGTTGACGATGCGGGCGATCTCCTTTTTGGAGACGGAGGGCATCGCGATGAGGATCTCGCTGACATGGAATTTCTCCACGAGGTCGGGAATGTCCTTGGAAGTCCCCGCGATCTTGACATCCCCCACCGTATTGCCCTGTTTGTTGAGGTCGTCGTCGACGACGCAGACGGGAAGGTAGCGGATCTTATCGGTGGACTGCATCTCGCGGATGAGTTCGCCCCCCGCGTTGCCGCCGCCCACCACCATGACGCGCACCCAATCGCCGTTGTAGCGGCGGATCATGTAGCGGAAGGTCCTCGAAAGCCTCCGCGCAAAGCGGCTCAACAGGAAGAAGTTGGCGAGCAGAATGGAATAGATGAGGCAGGTGAGCGGGGAGACATACCTCGCCCCCGTCGACCAAGCGAATACGATGTTCCCAAGACAGATGATGACGACTGCCACATACAGTTTGACGGAGTCGAGGATCCCGACCGAACCTGTGCTGATGCTGTAAACCCTGAGAGCGATGAAGCTCACATAGACGAGCCCGATGTTGAGCAGGAACCAATACAGGAGTTCGATCTTGAACTCGATGGTGTGATCGGGCGAAGTCGAAACGAGCGCGAGAGCCATCGCCGCGACGATCGATAAAAGGTCGATCAACGCGAACAACAGGATGACGCGCAAACGGAAAGGTCGGATGGGATTGGGTCTTAGGTGTTTCATTGGGTTACTCCACAGTGACGCTCTTGGCGAGATTCCTCGGCTTATCGACATCCAATCCGCGGCAGACGCTGATGTGATAGGCAAGGAGTTGAAGCGGGAGGACGGCAAGGCTCGCGGCAAAAGGTTCTTCCGTCTCGGGAATCGGGAAGAATTGCCCTTCGCACAGCTTTTTCGTCCCGACGGTGGCGACGATCGCGCCCCGCGACGATGTCTCTTCCAAGTTGCTCGCCGTCTTTTCGAATACCCCGCTTTGGGTGAGCACGCCGAGGACGAGCGTTCCTTCCTCGACGAGACTGATGGTACCGTGTTTGAGTTCGCCCGCGGCATACGCTTCGGTATGCACGTAGCTGACCTCTTTGAGTTTGAGTGCGCCCTCCATGCAGACGGCGTAGTCGATCCCCCGCCCGATCATGAACACGTCGTGCACGTCCGCATGCCGCGCCGCAAACGCCTTGATCTCGCTCTCCGACCGAAGGGTCTCCTCGATCTTCGAAGGGAGCTCTTGAAGGGCGGAAACATAGCGGGCGAATTGTTCCTCCGAAAGCGTTTTGTTATTTTTGCCGAGGACGAGCGCGACGAGGTAGCCGAGCGCGAGCTGTGCGCTGTACGCCTTGGTGGTGGCGACGGCGATCTCGGGCCCCGCATAGGTGTAGAGCACGTCGTCCGCCTCACGGGCGACGGAAGAGCCGAGCACGTTGACGATGCCGAGCGTGCGCGCGCCCCGCTTCTTCGCTTCCCGCACCGCGGCGAGGGTATCCGCCGTTTCGCCCGACTGACTGACGGCGACGACGAGCGTCCCTTCCCCGAGGATGGGATCCCGATAGCGGAACTCGGAAGCGAGCTCCACCCGTACGGGGATGCGGGCAAGCTTTTCGATCGCATATTGCAGCGTAACGCCGACATGGTATGCCGATCCGCACGCAACGACGGTGATCTGCTTTACGCCATGAAGCGAAATTCCGAGGTCGATATCCCCCTCTTTGATGTAGTGGGAAAGGGTATCCGAGACGGCGCGGGGCTGCTCGTAGATCTCCTTCCGCATGAAGTGCTCGTAGCCGCCCTTGCCCGCCGCCTCCGCGTCGATATCGAGGAGCTGATATTCCTTGGGAATGGGGTTCCCGCTGATATCGAAGAAGCGAACGCCGTCCGCACGAACGCAGGCGAGGGTGAAATCGTCTACAAAATACACCTTGCGCGTATGGCGGAGAATGGCTGCCGCATCCGAGGCGACGAACATCTCCCCTTCCCCTTCGCCGACGATCATGGGACTATCCTTGCGGGCGAGGTAGAGCTCGCCTGCAAATTCTTCGAACATCACCGCGATCGCATAGGACCCCCGCGCCCGTTCCATAAAGCGGGAAATGGCTTCCGCCGCCCCCTTCCGATCCCGTTTGAGATAGAAATCGATGAGGTTGGCGATGACTTCGGTATCCGTCTGCGAGGCGAATGTGTATCCGCAGTCTTTGAGTTCTTCGCGGAGTTCCCTGTAATTTTCGAGAATACCGTTGTGCACGACGGCGACCGAACCGTCCGTGCTCCTGTGGGGATGGGCGTTGCGCTCATCGGGCTCGCCGTGCGTCGCCCAGCGGGTGTGCCCGATGCCGCACGTTCCATATAGGGCTTTCCCGTCCTCCGTCTTTTGGGCGAGAACGGAGAGTTTCCCCTTCGCTTTGACCACTTGGATAGATTTCGCCCCGTCGCGCACGGCGACCCCTGCCGAATCATATCCCCTGTATTCGAGTTTTTTCAGCCCCTCCAAGAGGATGGGAGCCGCCTGCTGTTTACCGATATAGCCGACGATGCCGCACATGATGTCCCCTATTTCTTCTGTTTTTGCGAAGCGGTAATCGCCGCCGCAACCTTTGCCGCGTATTTCTTGCCGTCCTTTTCGGAGGGAGCTTCCACCATCACGCGGACGACGGGCTCCGTGCCCGAGCCTCGCACCAGCACCCTGCCGTTGCTGCCGAGCTGTTCTTCCACCTCTTTGATGGCGGAAAGAACCCCTTCGTCCTTCTCCGCCGAAGCCTTATCCTTCACCTTTACGTTGATGAGCGTCTGCGGATAGAGGGTGAGAAGGTCGTGGAGCTTGCTTGCCGTCGTCTTTTGGGCGAGCATCGCTTCCATGACTTTGAGGCTCGTTAAGATCCCGTCGCCCGTCGTCGCATATTTGGAGAAGATGATATGCCCCGACTGCTCTCCCCCGATACGGCTGCCGTGCTGTTTCATGTATTCATAGACGTATTTGTCGCCGACGGCGGTCTGGGCGTAGTCGATGCCCTCCGCTTCGAGGGCGCGATACAATCCGAGGTTGCTCATCACCGTCGTGACGACGGTGTTCGTGATGAGTTTGCCGCGGTTCTTCATGTATTTTGCATAGAGAAGGAGGATATGGTCGCCTGTGAGCACCCGCCCCTGCTCGTCGACGCAGAGGCACCGATCGGCGTCGCCGTCGTAGGCGAATCCGATATCCAACCCCTTTTCGACGACGAACTGCTGCAAAGCCTCGATATGGGTGGAGCCCACGCCGCGGTTGATGTTGGTGCCGTCGGGCTCCGCGCCGATGACATACGTCGTCGCGCCGAGGGCTTCGAACACCGAGCGGGCGATGTTCCAAGTCGCGCCGTTCGCGCAGTCGAGCCCCACCTTCACGCCGCGGAAGGAGTACATGCCGAGGGAAATAAGATACCCGATATAGCGGTTTCTGCCCGAGGAATAGTCGACGATCCTTCCCACCTTTTCGCCCTGCGCGAAGGGAAGTTCCTTTGCCTTGCCCGCCGCCTTCGCGTCGAGATATTCTTCGACGCGGGCGATGAGCTCGTCGTCCGCCTTCTCCCCTTCCCCGTTCAGGAGCTTGATGCCGTTGTCCTCGAAGGGATTATGGCTCGCCGAGATCATCACGCCGCAATCGAACCTGTCGGTGCGGGTGATGTAGGAGACGGAAGGGGTGGGCGTGACGTGCATCATGCACACCTCCGCGCCCGACGCCGCGAGCCCCGCCGTGAGGGCGTATTCGAGCATGTAGCTCGAAAGGCGGGTATCTTTCCCGACGACGACCCGCGCCGCACGGGCATTCTTCTTGCCGAGATACCAACCGAGGAACCGACCTACGTCATAGGCATGATCGGCGGTGAGGGTGACGTTCGCTTCCCCGCGGAAGCCGTCCGTTCCGAAATATTTTCCCATGAACTACTCCCGAATATTGATGTTATACGCGCCGAACGACGTTGCCGCCGTCCTTTACGATGCAGTCGGCGGGATACGCCCCGCGCAGAGAGGAGAGCGGATAGACGCTCGTTCGCTTCCCGATGACCGTGCCGGGGTTGAGAACGCTGTTGCAGCCCACTTCCACACGGTCGCCGAGCATCGCGCCCATCTTCCGAAGCCCCGTCTCGATTTTCTCTTCCCCCAAACGGATGGTAACGTCGGTGCGGTCGGACTTGATGTTGGAAGTCACCGCCCCCGCCCCCATGTGCGCGAGATGCCCCAAGATGCTGTCGCCCACATAGTTGAAATGGGGAACCTGCACGCCGTCGAAGAGGACGCAGTTTTTGAGCTCGACGGAGTTCCCGACGACCGCCCCCGCCCCCACGACCGCAGAGCCGCGGATAAAAGCACAGTGGCGGATCTCCGCCCCCTCGCAGACGATGCAGGGCCCGCCCAAAAAGGCAGTCGGCGCGACGCGGGCGTTCTTATGGACGAACACCCCGTTCCCGCGGCGTTCGTATTCCTCGGGAAGGGTTTCTCCCAAAGAAAGAATGGCGGCAGACAGCCCCGCAAGGGCTTCCCACGGGTAGACGAAATTTCCGAGATACCCGCCGAGAAGGGAATGTTCGAGGTCGAACAGGTTTTCTGTTTTCAAATCAGCGAGACGCATTTTGTTTACCGTAAAGCCCCTACGCGCGGGCGCGTTGCCCGTACCTTCTTATGGGACGATGTAGTATTATTATACTTTACATTATTCGCTCTGTCAACCGTTTGTGAAAAATCCGTTAAATTTCCGCTTTTCGGCTCCCCTCTCGGCTCCCCTTTTAGGTGACGCGCCGCCCCTCGGCTCTCTTTCTCTCGGCTCCCCCGCTCTCACCTCATTTCGAGCGCAGTCGAGAAATCTCGCACAGCTCCCAACACACATGTACGTATGGAGTTGGGCGAGATCCTTCACTGCGTTCAGGATGAGGTGGGGGTGGCGTACTCCGTCCGCTCCTCTTCTCGGCTCCCCCTCTGGGGTAGTCGCACCGCCCCTTTCTCCTCCCCTCTCGGCTCCCCCGCTCTCACCTCATTTCGAGCGCAGTCGAGAAATCTCGCACAGCTCCCAACACGCATGTACGTATGGAGTTGGGTGAGATCCCTTCACTGCGTTCAGGATGAGGTGGGGGTGGCGTACTCCGTCCGCTCCCTCCCTCGGCTCCC
>CANPWF010000099.1 GCA_947581885.1 uncultured Clostridia bacterium | reverse complement strand
CCCCCGAGTGGGCGCACCACCCCGCACCTCATCGAGCGTAGTCGAGAAATCTCGCACAGTTGCCAACACACATGCACGTATGGAGTTGGGCGAGATCCTTCGACAAGCTCAGGATGAGGTGCAGGACGCACGCTCTTTTCCCATAATCTATCCTTATACTTTCCATAATCATTTTCAAAAAAATGGGGGATCTTCCTTCCGTTCATTCATTTGCAATCGGAAAGATAGTCTGCTATAATAATAGGGAAAGGAATAAAGGAGCGAATTATGGATTATATCGAAAGAGTGCTTGAAGAAGTCAAGCGGAAAAATCCCAATGAGGCGGAATTTCAACAGGCGGCAACCGAAATTTTGAACGGACTTCGTCCCGTCGTCGAGCGGCATCCCGAATATGAAAGTGCCGCCCTCTTGGAGCGGTTCGTCGAGCCCGAACGCGCGATCATGTTCCGCGTTCCTTGGGTAGATGATAACGGAAAGGTGCACGTCAACCGCGGGTTCCGCGTCCAGTTCAACAGCGCGATCGGTCCCTATAAGGGCGGGCTTCGGTTTCATCCGTCCGTCAACCTCTCCATCATCAAGTTCTTGGGGCTCGAACAGATCCTCAAAAACAGCCTGACGGGGCTGCCCATCGGGGGCGGGAAAGGCGGTTCGGATTTCGACCCTAAAAACAAAAGCGAAGGGGAGATCATGCGCTTCTGCCAGAGCTTCATGACCGAGCTGTACCGCCACATCGGGCAGGATACCGATGTCCCCGCGGGCGATATCGGCGTTGGCGGCAGGGAGATCGGGTACCTCTTCGGGCAGTATAAGCGCATTGTCGACGAGCACACGGGCGTTCTCACGGGCAGGGGGCTTTCCTATGGGGGAAGCCTTGCGCGGAAGGAAGCGACGGGCTACGGGCTTGTGTATATGGTCGAAGAAGCTCTCCGTTGCCGCGGCGAATCGCTGCAAGGAAAGACGGTCGTCGTCTCGGGTTCGGGGAACGTCGCCATCTACGCCGTGGAGAAGGCGCAGTCCCTCGGGGCGAAGGTCGTCGCCATGTACGATTCCAACGGCTATATCTACGATAAAAAGGGCATCGACCTCGCAGTCATCAAGCAGATCAAAGAGGTGGAACGCGGGCGGATCAAGGAGTACGTCTCCCGCGTGAAGGGCACCGAGTACCATGAAGGATGCAATGGGATCTGGAATATCCCCTGCGACGTTGCTCTTCCCTGCGCCACGCAGAACGAGATCGACGGCGAGAGCGCGAACGCCCTCATCAAAAACGGCGTGAAGATCGTCGGCGAGGGCGCGAACATGCCCACCACTCTCGAAGGGATCGCGGCATTCCAAAAGGCGGGGGTCGTCTTTCTTCCTGCAAAAGCCGCGAATGCGGGCGGCGTTGCAACGAGCGCGCTCGAAATGGCGCAGTCGAGCGCAAGGCTCTTCTGGACGTTTGAGGAAGTGGATCGAAAACTCAAATCCATCATGGTGAATATCTACCATGCCATGGATGCCGCCGCGGAGGAATACGGCGTGAAGGGGAATTACGTCTCGGGCGCGAACATCGCAGGATTTTTGAAGGTCGCCGACGCGATGATGGCGCACGGCATCGTATAGAGCTTCAAGGAAAAAGGGGGGAATTATGAAAAAAATCACGCAGGACGCAGGCAGAAAATCGCTGGGGGAATTCGCCCCCGCGTTCGCCCATTATAACGACGACGTGCTCTTCGGCGAGAACTGGAACGATCCCGCTCTCGACCACAAGACGCGTTGCATCGTCACCGTCGTCGCGCTGATGAGTTCGGGCGTCACGGATAGCTCGCTCGTCTATCATTTGGAGAACGCAAAAAGAGCGGGAGTCACCAAGAAGGAGATTTCCGCTATCGTCACCCATGCCGCGTTCTATGTCGGTTGGCCCAAGGCTTGGGCGGTATTCAACATGGCGAAGGACATCTGGAAGGAAGCCGACGCAGCAACGGAAAGGGCGGCGCACGAGAATTCGATGATCTTTCCCATCGGCGCCCCCAACGACGGCTTTGCCCGGTATTTCAGCGGGAAGAGCTACCTGTACCCCGTTTCCAAAGAGCAGGTCGGGATCTTCAACGTCACCTTCGAGCCGAAGTGCCGCAACAATTGGCATATCCACCATGCAACGAAGGGCGGCGGACAGCTCCTCATCTGTATCGCGGGGCGCGGGTACTATCGGGAATGGGGGAAGGAACCCGTCGAGATGAAGGCGGGGGATGTCGTCAACATTCCCGCGGGCGTGAAGCACTGGCACGGTGCGGCGAAGGACAGTTGGTTTTCCCACCTCGCCGTCGAAGTCCCCGGGGAGAACAGCTCTAACGAATGGTTGGAACCCGTCTCAGACGAGGAATACAACAAACTTCCGTAAGGTAAGCGGGGGAGATCGTTCTCCCCCGCTTTTCAAATCGTTTTGTTTTTACGCGCTTCCTTATGCGCGTTTATTTTTTCGGAAGGGAAAGGAGTATTCCCCCGCGGTCGGTATGTTCGTCGCACAGCCACACATGTACGGGCACATCCTTGCCCGCAAACAGGGCGACGATCTCCACGGTGCCCCCTTCCATTTCAGATTTCAGAGGGAAGAAGAAGGTGTAGAACCCTTCCACGGGATGCACGGGATATTCGAACGCATTGGAAGGATAGGCGGGCGCACGTTCGGGGAAAGCATACAGCTTTCCGCCGTATTTCAAACAACAGGTCACGTTTTCGTTGCCCGTTTCACCCTCGACGGCGACGGCGAGATAGGGGTGCTTCGGAAGGTGCGGAAGGACGATTTCCCCCGCCCGCGCCGCCTTACTCTTCTTGCAATGATAGGGGGCGAACAGGTTGGTGAGATGGGGAGAATGCGATTCGATCTCCCGCTCTCCCGCAAAGCGTTTGATAGAGATGATATGATCGGGCGGACAATCGAGGCGGAAGAAGCGGAAGGGAGAGGCGGCTGAATACACCGCCCGCACAACTTTTCCCTTCGCCGTTTTCGGCACGTCCACATAGTAAGCAAGGTATGTAAGTTCGCGCTCCCGCCCTTCTTCTTTCCGCACGAGAGGGGAATTCTCCCACCCCCGAAGATCGGAAGAGATGTCCGCATGATCGCACAGTTTGCTTTCTTCGAATTCGGGAAGGGGAGTTTCCGCCTCAAAATATTCGATCTCGATACGGTCGGCGGGCTGAATTTCTCGGAAATCGACGCGCAGACACCCGCCCTCGACGCGAAAGCCCTTCCTTCCGTCGAAGTTGTAGTAGGAGCGGGACTTGAAATCGAACGCGTCGTCCTTCCCGTTGAAGGGGATAGAGGGGTCGATGCCGCGCGTACGGTAGGAGAATTGCGAGAAGAACATCTCCCGCGCCGCCCGCACTTCGGGGATCGCTGTCTCGCCCGCACGGCGAAGGGAACGCGCCTCGAGGGGATCGTTGTCCGCAAAGAACATGGCGGTCTCGTACAGCTCCTCGGCGTTGTCGGGGACAGAAATCGGACAAAGCTCCTGCAAAAATTGAGGCTCTTCCACCCGAACATCGGGAACCTCTTCGTGAAGTTTTTTCTCCGCACCGTGGGGCGAGAAGAGCGAGGGGGTCCCGCATAGGATCTCCGCTTGCAGGATGTTGCCTCGCTTGTTCTCTCTTTGAACAAAATATTCGCAACCCGAAAGTTGAACATCGGCAACTTCAAGGTCGCAAATCTCGAAAAGGGCAGCGCGGAATGCGGGCAGTTCGACTTCGATTTTCGCCCCAAAGGCGAACACGCCGAGCAGTTTTTCGGTGGGGAAGCGGCGCGTCACGCAGACGGAAGCGCACGGATATAGTCCGATCCTCTCATCGAGGGGGATCTCGATCGTCCTCTTCTCCCAACTTCCGTTACCCGTCGCGAGGAACCTACGCCTTTCGTCACCGCGCAGCACCGCATTGTCGCCCAAATCGAGCGTTTCGTCGGGGAGCATTCCGTGGACAAGGATCTCTCTGTGCCGCCGATGCAGGTTGAATACCCTTGCGAGGGCGGGGAGCTCACTATCTTTGAGAAGCCACGGGTTGCCGTAGATCTCGGGCGCGAGAATGAGGCACCTGCCGAACGCCTGATAGATGAGCTCGTCCTCGAAATAGGCGGGAGAGGAAGAGATGCAAACGCCGTGGTCCTCGGTGAGCCGCTTCAAGTCGGGGGTGTTTCCGCGGAAGAACATGCACGCGCGGTTGTGCGGGGCGGTGCAGGGGTTGTAGTTGTGCACGTCCGCATACGTCTCGTGCCCTTCCCAGAGGAACGTCGTCGCATATTTGGAAGCTTCCCCCAAATCGTTGCGGTGATTCAAAAGGATAAGATCGGGGCAATAGGTGCGGCAAAGCTGCATGGTCTTTGCAAATTCCTTCCGCATTTCGAGGCGAAGTTCCCCGCACACCGTATCGAATTTGAAGAGCGCGAAATGGTGTTTCTTGCAAAGATCGACGAGGATCTTTCTGCGTGCGGAGATCTCTTGCTCGGTCGTTCCGTAGCCGTCCGCACCGCCCCACACGCCGAGGCGGGTACCCATTCTTTGTGCCGCGCGCGCGATTCTGCCGTACCCATGGGGGAACTGCGCCCGAAGCTTTTCGCCGTTGGGATTGTCGTATCCGCCCCCCGCGCCGTCCAAATTGCCCGCGTCGAGGGCATAGATATCGAGGTGCATCGAATAGGTTTTCAGAAGATAGCGGAAAAAGGCGAGATCGACAAGCGTCTGCTCTTCCGTCGAGCCCTCGTTGGTGTTGTTGATCCAACTGAAATATTCGCTCCGCGAAGGGGTCAATTCGTCCGCGCCCGCAATAGGGAAATTTCTTGTCTGTTTGTTCTTTCTCATCGATTTCATTATAGGGGAAAACCGCCCTTTCGTCAAGCCAATTTGCAAATTTCCCTCGCAAAATGGGGTATTATTTTTTATTGAAATTTCCATTTTGTCGATTTGTTCTCTTTTCTTGCGAAAAAGTTTTTTCGGAAAAACACACCAAAGTTTCAGCGTTGAAAAGGGGAACGAAGGGGGTTTCCCCGTGGAAAACAGGGAAGAGGGAAGGGGAAGGGAGAAGGAAAAAATTCAAAAGTTCGAAAAAGTTATCCACAATTTTTCGTCTCCGAACGTACGTTTTCCACAATTCGACAAAAATCGACGCAATTTCCCGCATTTTTTCATGCAAGTTATCCACAGTCCGCCGATTTCTGTGGATAACTTTTTCTCCCCTCAAAATCCCGAGCGTTCCTTTCCCTGAAAACAAAAAAGATCCCGCCTCTGCAACTTGCAAAAGCAGGATCTGGTGCAACCAAAGGGACTCGAACCCCCAGCCTTCGGTTCCGTAGACCGACGCTCTATCCAATTGAGCTATGGATGCGTTTCAATCTACCGAATATTATAGCCGTTTGCGGGACGTTTGTCAACGTTTTTTGCAAAACAAAATTATCGGAAATAAAGTTTTTTTGCGGGAAGGAAATCTCTATGCCGTGTCCGCGCACATTCGCTGTATTTCGTCATATTCTTCAAGTTTTCCCGTCCGCCCCGTCTTTATAATTTTGTTTGGGGTTGAAGATGACCGTCTATTGGGAATACGCCTTCGTGGAAAATTTTTTGCTCGACGCACTCCTGTTGACCCTCGCGCTCATGGCGGCGCGGGGAAGGAAGCGCGTTATAAATCTCCTTTTCGCCTCGTCGGTGGGGGCGGCGGAGGCGGTCGTCTTTCCGCTCCTTCGTCTGCCCGTCGTCGCCGCGTATTTTATAAAGTTCCTCGGCGGCGCGGTGCTGCCTCTTCTCGCCGTCTCCCGCGGGACGAAAAAGACGTATCTTTATACCGAAGTTTTCTTCTTCGTGTTCACGTTCGCCCTCGGGGGAATGCTCGCCGCCGTCTATTCCTTTTTCGGCGTGGAGTATGTCGAGGGAAACGGCTACCTTATCGAGCGTGCGCCGATCGGGCTCGTGTTGGGGGCGGCGGGGTTCTTCGCGGTGGGGACGGGCTATATTGTCCGCGCCCTGTACCGCTTCAAGAAAGTATCTTCCGATCTCATTCCCTGCACGCTTATCGGCGTTCGCGAAGTGCATTGGAAGGGCTTTGCGGACAGCGGCAACTGTCTGCTGTTTTGCGGGAAGCCCGTCTGCGTGCTCTCTTCCGCCGCTCTCTACGTCCTCTTGGGGAAGGAAGGGGTGCCGCTCGGCAACATCCGAATTTCCACCGTGAACGGCTCGCGGGAAACCAAAGTATTCGATTGCCCCGCCCTGCAAATCGGGGAAAAAACCTTCGAGCACGTCCCCGTCGTCGCGGGGGAAATTCCCGTAAAAGAATATCAAATCATCTTGCATACCGCATATACGGAGGGTCTACATGCAACTTCTGTCCATGTTGAAAGAGTGGCTGCTAAGGATGAAGGGAAGCGAAAACGTCGTGCATTACCTTTGCGGAAGCGAGGCACTTCCGCTCCCGCTCTCGGCGGAGGAGGAGAGCGAGCTCCTGCAAAAATTGGACGCGGGCGAGGAAGCGGAGAAGGTGAAAGCCAAGCTCATCGAGCATAATCTCCGCCTCGTCGTGTACATCTCGCGCAAATTCGAGAACACGGGGGTGG
>CANPWF010000098.1 GCA_947581885.1 uncultured Clostridia bacterium | reverse complement strand
TCGGTGGTTCGAATCCACCCCTGCCCACCAAGAAAAACCTAAAACGAACCACTTTCAATGGCAAGTTTTGGGTTTTTCTTCTTTATTTGTTGACTTTTTTTGATTTCTGTGCTATGTTATTTTTGCGACACATTTTAATAACCTGTTTCAGGGGAATACTCTCGGTAAAAGTGTATTCTCTCGCCCTGAAATAGGAAAATGTGTCGCAACATTGAGAGGTGCATTTTTCGTGCGCCTCTCCATGAGGCGCATCTTTTTTCGGAAGCATTATATAAATGTCTGGCAAAAGAAAAAAGATTAAGATAATAATTAAATTTAATTAACATAAAGGATGATTTTATGAAGAAAATGGTAATTGATAAAAATGTCTATGAAAAATATCAAACGATTGTTCAAAATCGTAAAAATCAAATCAAAAAGGTCCTTACCGTCTTGTTGTGTGTTTTGTTGCTATGCTCACTCATCGTTAGCATGGCTCTCAAACAGTTCATTGACTCAGATATGGGCTTTTTAAGTTTTGCCGTCTCAGCTGGCATAATCTTGCTTGTCTACTTGGTAATGTGGATTCCTTGCGTAAAATATCAAAATGCAATTGAAAACTATGATGATGCAAAACAAAAAGAAAAAGAATTCATTGAAGAAACCTTGAGAAAGCAACAAGTAACCGATGAACAAAATATAATAGATAGATTAGACCAAATCAAAAAAACAATAATTATCGGAACACACACGCAAAAAGATAGTGCAGACACAATAGATCGGGGAATTGCCGGAGGTATTTTGTTCGGGGTCGTTGGGGCAGTTGTTGGTACGGCATCCGCCAAAGACCGAACCTACACAACATTTCTGATTATTTTCAACGATGATACACGAATGACCTATACTGTTGAAACCGGAAGCACGCTATATAATTATTTCACGAAATTTATAGAAGCCTAAATTTATAATTTCCTTCAACTGCAAGAACCAAACTCAAAAAAGCGTCTCCCGAGGGAGACGCTTTTTTGAGTGAGATTCAGAATTTTGCGAGCAGGGATTCGGCTTCGGGGCGGGTGGGGACGGATGCCTGTGCGCCGCGCCGTGTGACGGCGATGCCCGAACAGGCGGAGGCGAACCGCATCGCTTCCTTCATCGTCGCCCCTTCGGCGAGCTTCACGCAGAGTGCCCCGCAGAAGGTGTCCCCCGCCGCCGTCGTATCGATCGCCTTGCCCGCCGAGATCGCAGGGACGGAGAACCTTGTTTCGCGGTCGGCATAATAGGAGCCCTCGCCGCCGAGCGTGACGATGACGCGGGATGCGCCCCTTTCGAGCAGTTCGTCGATGCCCTCGTCGAGCCCTTCCTTCCCGCTGAGGAGCGCGAGCTCGTTGCGGTTGGGGGTGATGAGGTCGGCATCGCGGACGAGGACCTTCGCCTCCTTCACCGCGGGGGCGGGATTGAGGACGGTGAAAAGTCCCCTCTCCTTCGCGAGAGAAAGGGCCTTTTGGATGACGGGAAGAGGATTTTCGAGCTGAACGAGCAGGATATCCCCCTCTTTCGCCCCATCGAGCAGGGCATAGACATCCTCTTCCGAGACGCACGCGTTCGCGCCTTCATCCAAAATAATGCGGTTGTCGCCGTCGATGATCGTGATCATCGCAACGCCCGTACTCCTTCCCGTCTTGCGGATGAAGCGGGTATCCACGCCTGCGGAAGAGAGATTTTGAAGAAGCATCTCGCCGAACGCGTCCTGTCCGACGCAGCCCGCCATGGAGACGTCCCCCCCCAATTTGGCGCAAGCGTACGCCTGATTCGCGCCCTTCCCCCCTGCGTTGATGAGGAAATCGGACCCTTTGAGCGTTTCCCCCGCCTTGGGAAGGTAGGGTGCGCGGATGGTGAGATCGCAGTTGAGGCTTCCGAAAATTCGAATATCTTTCATCATATTTCGGCGCGACGCGCCGCCTCCCGAAAAGTTCGGAAATGTTCGTAACGTTTCAAAAAAAGTCAAATCGCCGTCCGCTTGTGCGGACGGCGCGACACGCTTATTCCACGCCTTCGTTGAGTTTTTTGAGAAGTGCTTCAAGGTCCTCGCCGTGAACGGCGACCGCCTCCGCGACCGTCTCCCCGTGCGCAAGTGCGCAACCGAAGCAGTGCATGCCCGCAGAGAGCAGGATCTCCGCGGCGTTGGAGTTGATCTCCAAGCAATCCGCAATGAGCGTATCGGCAGTGATCTTTGCCATAATGTTACTCCTTCCTCTTTTTTCTCTATTGTAGCACAACCGAAGCGAAGTTGCAAGTATTTTTTACAGGGCAATGAGCCAATACACGAGCCCGACCGCCGCCCCCGCCGTCACGCCGAACACGATGATGGGCCCCGCGACGACGAACATCTTCGCCGCCATGCCATAGACGTACCCTTCCGTCTTGAATTCGATGGCGGGCGAAGCGACGGAGTTCGCAAATCCCGTGATGGGGACGATGCTCCCCGCGCCCGCGTTCTTTCCGATGCGGTCGTACACCCCGAGCCCCGTTAAAAAGGTCCCCAAAAAGATGAGAAGGACGGAGACCGTCCCCGCGAGTTCGTCCCCCGAGAGCCCCGCGAATTCGAGCATGAAGCGGAAGAACTGCCCGATCGTACAGATGAACCCGCCCACGAGGAAGGCGCGGAACACCGTTTTGAAGTGCCGGGTGGGCGGGTCGAAAGAGTTCACATAGTTGATGTAGTTGCGGTTGAAATGCTTTTCGGAACGCCCCGTCACTGCCGTATCCCCCGCTCGCTCGCCTGCGGGAAACAGCTCTCCCGCTCGTCCCGCGTCTTTGCGATCTCCCCGCCTTTTCCGAGCTGCCCTGTCTTGTTCTTTTTCATGCCCATACTTTGGCACACGGCGGAATTTTTTATACTTGGGGCGGGAAAAACTTCCCTTTATACAAGAAAAAGCCTCCCGAAAACGGGAGGCGAAAAAATTCCGAATGCCGAAAAATTTTACAGCAGGGAGCGGTAGAGGGCGATGATGTCCTCCTTGGTGGGGTCCTTGGGGTTGCCGGGGCGGCAAGCGTCGTTCATCGCGCTCTCGGCGAGGAAGTCAAGGTCCTCTTCCTTCGCGATGCCCTTCAAGTCCTTGGGAATGCCCACGTCTTGGGAGAGCTTGGCGACCGCGTCGCACGCCGCTTTCCTGTATTCGGCTTGCGTCATCTTCTCGGTTCCGACAACGCCCATTGCCTTGGCGATGTCGCGGTATTTCTCCCCCGTCGCGTCGGCATTATACGCCATGACGGTGGGAAGAAGAATGGCGTTCGCAACGCCGTGCGGCGTATCGTACACCGCCCCGAGGGCGTGCGCCATCGAGTGAACGATGCCGAGCCCCACATTCGAGAAGCCCATGCCCGCAACATACTGCCCGAGAGCCATGCCCTCTCTCCCCTCTTTCTCCCCCTTGACGGCGGAACGAAGGGAGCGGGAAATGATCTCGATCGCCTTCAAATGGAACATGTCGGTCATCTCCCAAGCCGCCTTGGTGATGTAGCCCTCGATGGCGTGGGTCAAAGCGTCCATTCCCGTTGCCGCGGCGAGGGATTTGGGCATGCTCGCCATGAGGTCGGGATCGACGATCGCGACGACGGGGATATCGTGCACGTCCACACAGACGAACTTGCGCTTCTTCTCCGTATCGGTGATGACGTAGTTGATGGTGACTTCCGCCGCGGTGCCCGCCGTCGTGGGAACGGCGATGAGGGGAACGGAAGGATGTTTGGTCGGGGCAACACCTTCCAGCGAACGAACGTCCGCAAATTCGGGGTTGGCGACGATGATCCCGATCGCCTTGGCGGTATCCATCGAGGAACCCCCGCCCACGGCAACGAGGCAATCCGCCTTGCTCTTTTGGAACGCCTTCACGCCCGCCTGTACGTTCTCGACGGTGGGATTGGGTTTGATGTCCGAAAAGACTTCGTAGCCGATCCCCGCCCTTTCAAGGACATCCGTCGCCTTCGCCGTCACGCCGCAGTTTACGAGCGCGGGGTCCGAACAGACGAGTGCCTTTTTGAGACCCCTGCCTTTGAGTTCGTTTGCAAGTTCCGCGATGCTTCCCGCGCCGTGGTAACTCGTTTCGTTGAGTACGATCCTTTGCATAGTTCCCTCCTTATATTTCTTACACCAGATCGAGATATTCGTCGAAGGTGCAAGCCTTATCGAATGTCTTTGTCCCGTCGATGACGAGAATACGGTTGCAGACGGTGTTCATGAGCTCCTGATCGTGCGAAGTCAAGAGCATGCACCCCTTGAACGCCGTGAGCCCGTTGTTGAGCGAAGTGATCGATTCGAGGTCGAGATGGTTGGTGGGTTCGTCCAAGATGAGGAAGTTCCCCCCTTCGAGCATCATCTTCGCGAGCATGCACCGCACCTTCTCCCCGCCCGAGAGGACCTTTGCCTCTTTCAACGCCTCTTCGCCCGAGAAGAGCATCCGCCCGAGCCAACCGCGGAGGTACTCCTCGTAATGGTCTTTGGAGAACTGCGAGAGCCACTGCACGAGGGTGAGCGAAACGCCGTCGAAGAACTCCCCGTTGTTGGTGGGGAAATAGGAATATTGGATCGTTTTTCCCCACTTCACGGTGCCGCTGTCGGGCTCCGCTTTTCCCGTTAAAACCTCGTAGAGCATGGTGGCGGAGGTCGATTTATCGCACACGATGCCGATCTTATCCCCCTTCTGCATCGTGAAGGAGATGTTCTCGAAATACCCCTTCTTGGTGAGGTTTTCGACGGCGAGAATGTCGTTCCCGATCTCCCGCTCGAATTTGAAATCGATGAACGGATATTTGCGGAGGGAAGGCTTGAAATCGGAGACGGTGAGCTTTTCGAGCTCCTTCTTCCTCGAAGTCGCCTGTCGGGACTTACTTGCGTTCGCCGCGAAACGGGCGATGAAATCTCTCAGTTCCGCCGCCCGCTGTTCGGCTTTTTTATCCGCGTCGCGCTGCTGCCGCGCCATGAGTTGGGATGTCTGATACCAAAAATCGTAGTTTCCGAGATACAGGTCGATCTTTCCGAAGTCCACATCGCAGATATGCGTGCAGACTTTATTCAGAAAGTGGCGGTTGTGCGATACGATGATGATGGTGTTCTCGAAATCGAGAAGATAATTTTCGAGCCAACGGACCGTCTTTAAGTCGAGATTGTTGGTGGGCTCGTCGAGAAGGAGCACGTCGGGATTTCCGAAGAGTGCCTGTGCGAGAAGGACTTTCACTTTGAGCTTGCCGTCCAGTTCCCCCATCAAAGAGTAGTGCAGTTCGGTGGGGATATCGAGCCCGTTCAAAAGGGTCTGCGCTTCGCTCTCCGCTTCCCAGCCGCCGAGCTCGGCAAATTCGCTTTCGAGTTCCGCCGCCCGCACGCCGTCCTCTTCGGTGAACTCGGCATGGCCGTAGAGCGCGTCCTTCTCGTCCATGATCTCGACGAGGCGGGCATGCCCGAGCATGACGGTGCGGAGAACGGTCTCCCTATCGAATTTGTGCTGATCCTGCGCGAGGACGCTCATCCGCTCGTTTTTGCCGAGGACGACTTCCCCCTTGTTGGGTTCGATCTCCCCCGAGAGGACTTTCAAAAAGGTGGACTTGCCCGCGCCGTTCGCGCCGATGATGCCGTAGCAGTTCCCCTTGGTGAATTTTAAGTTGACATCCTCGAAGAGCTTCTTGCTCCCGTATTGCAGACTTACCCCGATGACCTGTAACATCCCTACCTCGCAAAGCTGTTCTCGGTGCGATTATACCATAGTTGCGGGGAAAAGGGCAAGTATTTTGCGAGAAATTTTTCTCCCCGTCGGGCGAAGGACGAAGAGGGAATGTTGCCCCCCTTCTTCCGAAAAAGAGAACTTTTCCGCCCCTTCCCCGCCGCCCATGCGTCCGTTCAACGGAAATTCTCCCGACCGAATTGGAAAATTCAACTAAATTTCTAATTTATTCAACTTACGGTTGAACGGAAGGGCTGACAAAATCCCCATTTTCTGCTATAATAATTCCATAAAATATAGTGAGGCAAGGGATTATGGAAAGAGGAAACTTGATCGCGTTTCACCGCAAGCGGTTGGGGCTCACGCAGACCGAACTCGGTGAAATGGTAAACGTGACGGCACAAGCCGTCTCCAAATGGGAGAAGGGAATTTCGGAGCCCGACCTCTCCACCGTCCAGAAGCTGTGCAAGATCTTCGATATCGACTCGAAGGAGTTCTTCACCGAAGAGGAACCCGCCGAAGAGAAGGCGGCACCCGTCGAAGAACAAACCGCCCCCGCCGAGGAAGCCGCGCCCGCCGCGAATACAACGCCCGTCGTTGTCGCAGTGCCCGCGCCCGTGAACGCCGCGCCTTCCCCCGCGCCCGCCGCTCCCGAACAGAAGGTCGAAACGAAGTTCATCGTCGGGTACTGCGAGCGGTGCAAACGCCCCATCGAGCAGGGAGAACACTATGAAGTCGAACATCGCCCCAGAAGCTCGGTTACCTATTTATATTGTGAAAAGTGCGATAGAAACATAAAACACCAAAGCGCGAACTCGGAAGTCTCTTCGCAGAGGAAAAAATTTTTGATCAGCATGGGGGTCGGCGGAGCCGTCGGAGCCGTGCTCGCCCTCATCTTCATCATCCTCGCGATCGTCAAGGGAGACGGGCTGTACTGCCTCGGACTCGTGCTTGCGGTGTGCGGCTTCACCTTTACGACGCAGCTCTTTTGGGACGGGGTCGTCGT
>CANPWF010000097.1 GCA_947581885.1 uncultured Clostridia bacterium | reverse complement strand
TTCCTTGGGCGGCACGAGCGCGTCCTTGCGCGAAGTAGGAATCACCTTAGACTTATGTTCTTAAAACTGCGGTGACCCATTCGACTCGAAGGGTCGTCAAGGGCAGACGACCCTTCGGCTCAGGGTGACGTGATTATACAGTTGCGTACGCTCACACCCCCTCAGTCACGCCAAGGGCGGCATGACAGCTCCCCCAACGGGGGAGCCGAGAGGAAGAGAGGCAAGGCACGGCGCAACTGCCTATGAGGCGGGAGCCGAGAGAGAAAATATTGAAGCCGACGCGGCAGCGTCGGCTTTTTCCTATCCCGCAGAGAATTTTTTTCCTCGACATGGTGCCATGAAAAGGGTTCGACCCTCGACATGGTACCCTCAAAATCGTTCCGATAAGAGCTATTTTTTACTGCACGCCCTGCCCTGCGGATAGAGCGGGAGCTCGAAGAATCCCGAGCAGACTTCCTGCGTATATTCCTGCGCGGGAGGGATGGCGCAATAGCCGTAGCTGGGAACGAGAAGTTCCACCTGCATCGCCACTTTGAGGATACAGGTCACACAGGCGTTGATGAGAAATCCGTTCGTCGTCGGATCGAACACCCCTTCGGGCGAGACGGAAGAGACCGCGCTCGTCACCGTAAAGGGAATGACGGATGCCGGGGGAACATACATGAGCACGTCCTCGTTGAGCGTGATCGAGGAAGTCGTTTTGCCCTCAACGCCGTTCGCGTCGACGTAGACGATCTCGATGGGGATGTTCACCGTCGCCTGTACGCGGGCACAGCTCCCATCCGCCTGCCGCTCGACGTTGAGCGCGGTCACGTTCCCGATCGATGAAGTGGAGCGTGCGCTGATGAACGTGAGCGGATATGTAGGGTTGGACGGAACGGGGTCGGAAGGGAGAACGGAATAGTTTTCGAGACGGGTCTGGATGATGCCCGCGTCGAAGATCTTTTCCGCCTGAATGCACACCTTCTCGCAAAGGCCGTTCAACGGGTTGCCCGAGATGGTGCCCGGGCAGTGATCCGAAGAGAAATTCGTGAAAAATGACATTTGTTTCCTCCGTAAAACCGTATCGGTTTACTGTATCCTATGCGCCGCCGCCGACGGAGTGTGCATCGCTAAGGAAGATACACCCGCATGGCGGGGAAGAACGCGTCCGTCCCGTTGATTTCCAAGAACAATTCGGGAGAACGGAAGAGTTTGCTCTTTTTCTCCCCACCCTCAACGAGATAGCAATTTCTCGCCTCGGGGAGAAGGAGCACCGTCCCCTCTTCGGGCTCTTTTTCCAAGTTGTTGACTTTTGCGAGAAGGGCGAGCGCGACGTGGAAAACGGAGGCGATCTTCTGTAAGCTCTGCCCGCGTTTTACGGTAAAACAGATGGGGCGGCGCAGTTGAAGTTTCATTCTGCATCCTATGCGCCCGCTCATAAAAGGGTGCCTTCCCCGAATAAAATAGGCGTATGAACTTGTACCGCACCGCCGCCGTCGTCACCATATTTACGGCGGCAGAACATTTCCTCGGATTTTTATACCGCATCATCCTCTCCCGCACGCTCGGGAGCGAAGGCATGGGCGTGTATCAGATCGCGCTCACCGTGTTCGCCGTCTTTCTCACGATCTGTTCCTCGGGGCTGCCCATCACCCTCTCGCGCGTCATCTCCAAGCACCGCGCCCGCGGCTACAAAAGGGGAGAGCACGCCGCAACGAGTGCCGCGCTTCTTTTGGCGGTACTTACGAGCGTGCCCGTCACCGTCCTCTTGTTCCTTCTCCGCACCCCCTTCTCCGAGGTGTTTTCCGACCCCCGTTCGGCGGATCTCTTCTATATCCTCCTCGTAGGGCTATCGTTCACCTCGGTGTATGCCATCCTCCGGGGGAGTTTTTGGGGGAACAAACGCTTTTTCGCCTATTCGTTTATCGAGCTCGTCGAAGAGATCGTCATGATCGCCGTGGGGATCCTTCTGTTGGTCCTTCTCCCCTTCGGCGTTCCGAATGTGAACTGTGCGGCGATCGCCGTGCTCGTATCGTACCTATGCTCCTTCTCGATCGCGGCGGTGTACTTCTTTGCGAAAGGGGGAAAACTGCGCTCGCCGAGGGGGGAATTTTTGCCGCTGCTCCGCTCTTCCCTCCCCGTCACCGCGATGCGCTCCGCCTCGTCGCTGATGAGTTCGTTCATCTCGGTGCTCTTCCCCATGCGTCTGATGGCGGCGGGCTACTCTTCCTCCCGCGCGATGAGCGAATACGGCGTGGTGTACGGCATGGTGATGCCCGTGCTCATGATCCCCTCTTCCCTCATCGGCTCCATCGCCCTCGTGCTCGTGCCCGAACTTTCGGAGTGCTTCTATAAAAAGGAGAAGGAAAAACTTTCCGCCCTCGTGGAGAAGGCATTGAACGCCGCCCTTTTGATCTCCGGAATGCTCGTCCCCTTCTTCCTCGTCTTGGGAGAGGACCTCGGCATCGTCCTGTTCGCGAGTGCGGAGAGCGGCAAGATGATCGCCCGCGCCGCCGCCCTGCTCCTGCCGATGAGCGTGACGATGATCTCGACGAGCATCCTCAATTCCCTCGGCTGCGAACGGCAGACCCTTCTCTTTTTCCTGATCGGCTCGTGCGGAATGCTCGCCTGCGTCTGGTTTTTCTCGGGAAAACTCGGGAGCGACGCGCTCATTTTGGGAATGGCGGTCGATCATCTCCTCACGGCGGGGTGCTCGCTCGTCCTGCTCCGCAAAAAGACGGGGTCTCTCCGCTCGATGAAATATTTCGGGAAGCTTCTCCTCGTCTGTGTCCCCGTGACCGTTATCGCCGTCGTTTCCCGAAAACTTCTCATGCGGGTGCTCGGGTTCTTCCCCTCTCTCTTCCTCTCCGTGTTGCTTGTGTTCTCGCTCGAAGGGATCCTTCTCGCCCTCTTCAAGCTGTTCGACTTCCCCGCCTTCTTCCGAAAGTTCCTCCCGAAAGGAAAAAAACGGAATCCCGTCAGGGCATAAAAATAGCCCCGATGCCGAAGCCTCGGGGCAAAAATGCCTACATGGGGTCGGAAAATTTACTCCGCCTCGCGCTCTTTGATCTCGACGTTGTACCTCTTCGAATCGCGCGGGGTGGCGGCGCGGACGAGGGTGCGCATCGCCTTGGCGATCTTGCCCTGCTTCCCGATGACCTTGCCCATATCCGAGCCGTCGAGAAGGACGGTGACGTTGATGCTCTCTTCCGTCTCCTCGACCCTATATTCGACGTGTTCCTTATCCTCGGCGAACTGCCCGACGATATACTTGATGAGCTCTAACATACCTTCTCCTTACTTCTTGCTCTTCTTGCCCTTGGTCTTGGCGGGAGAGAGCTTTTCGCTCTTTTCGAGTGCGCCCGCACGGACGAGAAGGCTCTTCACCGTCTCGGTGGGTTGAACGCCCTTCGAGAGCCATTCTTTCGCCTTTTCGACATCGACGGTGAGAGTGACGGGGTTCGACTTGGGATCGTAGAACCCGATCTTCTCGATGTACTCGCCCGTAGCCGCCTTGCGTGCGTCCACGACCACGATCCGGTAGACGGGAGATTTTTTGTCGCCCATTCTCACCAATCTCATTTTTACCATTGTTGTATCCTCCGAATTTTGATTTTTTGTTGAAGTGATTTGTTCTTTCTAAAAGGGCAACCTTCGCTTTCCGCCCTTCATTTGCTTCATGAGCTGTTTTGTCTGCTCGTACTGCTTTAAGAGTTGGTTGATCTCCTGCACCGTCGTGCCCGAGCCGAGCGCGATGCGGCGTTTGCGCGAGGAGTTGATGATCTGCGGATTGTCCCTCTCCGAAGGGGTCATGGAGAGGATGATGGACTTCATCCGCTCGATGCGCTTCTCGTCGACATCCCCCTCTTTCAATTTTAATTTCCCCGCATTAGGGAGCATGCTCATGAGGGCCCCCGCGCCGCCCATCCTCTTCAACGCCTCGAACTGCGTGAGATAATCGGAGAGGGTGAAGGAATTTTCGCGCATCTTGCGTTCCATTTCCTTGGCTTCCTTCTCGGTGATCGCCTCCTGCGCCTTCTCGATGAGGGACAAAACGTCCCCCATTCCCAAGATCCTCGAAGCCATGCGGTCGGGATAGAAGGGTTCGAGGTCGCCGATCTTCTCCCCCACGCCGACGAATTTGATGGGCTTGCCCGTCACCGCCTTGATGGAGAGGCACGCGCCGCCGCGGGTATCGCCGTCGAGTTTGGTGAGGATGACCCCCGTCACGTTGAGCCTTGCGTTGAAGGTCTCGGCGACGTTGACCGCGTCTTGCCCCGTCATCGCGTCGACGGTGAGAAGAACTTCGGTGACGGAGACGGCCTTCTCGATCTCTTCGAGCTCCTGCATGAGCTTTTCGTCGATATGGAGCCGCCCCGCCGTATCGATGACGACGGTATCGTACCCCATTTTGAGGGCGTATTCCACCGCCTGTTTCGCCGTTTTCGGGGGTGCCTGCGTGCCCTTTTCGAACACTTCCGCGCCCGCCTTCGCGCCCACCACTTTGAGCTGTTCGATCGCCGCGGGGCGGTACACGTCGCATGCAACGAGCAAGGGTTTTTTGCCCTGTTTTTTGAGCTGAACGGCGAGTTTCGCGCACATCGTCGTCTTGCCCGCGCCCTGCAACCCGCACATCAGAATGACCGTCGGGGGTTTCGGAGAAACTTCGAGCTTGGCGTTTCCCGACCCCATCAGGGCAATGAGCTCGTCGTTGACGATCTTGATGACCTGCTGGGCGGGATTCAGGCTCTCCATCACCTTCTGCCCCACCGCCTTTTCGGAGACATCGGCGATGAAATCCTTGGCGACCTTCAAGTTCACGTCCGCCTCCAAGAGGGCAATGCGGACCTCGCGCATCGCCTGACGGATCTCGAGCTCGGTGAGCTTCCCGCGCTTGGTGAGTTTGGAGAAAATATGGTTGAGCCGCTCCGATAGAGATGCAAACAGAGCCATTTATGCCTCCTTTCCGTCGTCCACCGTCTCGCCGACGGTAACTTTCGCGATGATCCCGTCCATTTCCCGCGCATATTCGGGGTGCGCCTCTTTGAATGCTTCGAGCGCACGCGTTACGTCCGTCATCATGAAGGAAACTTCGAGCGAATACGCCTGATTTTGCGCGTTGAAGTGCAGCTTCTCCTCATAGGAATCGAGGAGTTCCCTGCTCGTCTTTAACGCGTCGGAGACGGCTTGCTTGGAAATACCCTTCTCCTCGGCGATCTCCGAGAGGGAGAGATCGTAGAGATAGTACTTCTCGCAGATCTCCCGCTGCGTTTCGGTGAGGAGCGCGCCGTAGGCGTCCCAAAGTTGAAGATAGATAAGATCCTTCATCCCGCGCTCCTTGTATCGCCATTATACCAAACAAAAATCCGCCCGTCAAGCATTTTTCCTTGACAGGCGGAAATTTTTTATGGAAAGAAAATTTATGGAAAAATTCCGAAATCAGAAGAACCCTTCCACGAATTGTTCGGCATCGAAAAGTTCGAGGTCATCGATCTTCTCCCCCACGCCCGCAAAGACGACGGGCACTTTGAGTTCGCCGCACAGCGAGAACACAAACCCGCCCTTCGCGGTGCCGTCGAGCTTGGTGAGCACGATCCCGTCCGCGTCCACCGCTTCCCGAAAGACTTTCGCCTGCGAGTAGGCGTTCTGCCCCGTGGTCGCGTCGAGCACCAAAAATTTGTAGAAATGCGCCTCGGGGAATTCCCGTTCGACGACGCGGTCCATCTTTTTGAGCTCGTTCATGAGGTTCTCTTTTACATGGAGCCGCCCCGCCGTATCGATGAGGAGCACGTCGGTATTTCTCGCTTTGGCGGAAGAGACCGCGTCAAATACGACGGCAGAGGGGTCGCTCCCCTCTTCGTGCTTGACGATACGCACCTTCGCGCGTTCCGCCCAGACTTCGAGCTGGGAAGTCGCCGCCGCGCGGAAAGTATCCGCCGCCGCCACGGTGACGCTCTTCTTCTGTTTGACGAAGTAATTGGCAACTTTCCCGATCGTCGTCGTCTTTCCGACCCCGTTCACGCCGACGAACATGATGACGCAGGGGTATTGAAATTCGGGCACGGGGGCTTCGTCCAAAATATCTTCGAGGATGTCTTTGAGGAGATCGGTGACGAACTGCTCGTCTTTGATCTTGCCGCCGATCGCCTCCTCTTTGACCTCGTCGACGACCTCCTCGGCGGTGCGGACGGAGACATCCGCGGAGATCAAAATCTCCTCGAGCTCATCGTAGAACTCGTTGCCGAGCTTGTTTTTGAGAAAGAGACGGCGGAGTTTGGTCGCAACGTTGTCTCTCGTCTTTTTGAGTGCGTCTCTGATTTTGCCGAAAAGTCCCATGTTGGTTTCCTTGTGCGGTTATGCTTGTTGCGCACGTCCGTCCTTCAACTCCGCTTCGCTCCGTTACTTCGCCTGCGGCTCGTGCGCCCTACGGTCGGGTAGGATGAGGTGCGCCATGCGTCCCACGTCATGTTGAGCATCGTCGAAACATGAACGTGGGACGGAAAGAACGGAACCGTATCAATACGTCACCCTGAGCCGAAGGGTCGTCCGCCCTTGACGAGCCTTCGAGTCGAACGGGTCACCGCAGTTTTAAGAACATAAGTCTGAGGTGATTCCTCGACTCGTTGCCAAGGGCGGCAACGGCTCGGAATGACGTGATTTATAACAGTCCGTACACTCACACCCCCTCAGTCATGCCAAGGGCGGCGTGCCGGCTCCCCCAACGGGG
>CANPWF010000096.1 GCA_947581885.1 uncultured Clostridia bacterium | reverse complement strand
GGGGGAGCCGAGAGGCAGGGGTCCAAGTGCCCGTTTCCCTCTCCCCGAAAACAGAAGAAGGGGTACATGTTTCGGAAATAAAAGGGAATACGGGGTCGGAATAAAGCGGGGGGGGGTGGGATTTTTTCGATTTTTTATAAAATTTCTGTACCCGTATCAAAAAAAGTCGAAAATTTTTTGAAAAAACAGCATATAAATATTTGCATTTTGTCGGAATGTGTTCTATAATAGCGAGTGTATGAGTGGGATTGTATGATTCCCAACAAATTTCGGAAATGCCATTCCCGCGGCGGTTCGGGAAAAAGGAGTTTACGCTATGTCGGATTTATTAGGGGTCACCATTTTCGGGGTCGAACTCAGTTGGTCCGTTTCGACGACGGTCCTCGTGCTGATGCTCGTGCAGATCGCCCTCGTTGCGGTGGCGTTGGTGGCGTTTGTTCTCCTCACCGTGCGCAAACACGGGCTCTCCAAGAGGAAGCAAAACATACTTGTTACGCATGCCGCGAACGGCGGAAGCGAACGCAACGTCGTCGGCATCACGCTCGACACGTTGGTCGTCAAGCGGAAATTCACGGTAGGGGAAGCGTTCGACTGCGAAGGTCTCGTTGTCACCGCCAACTACAACCGTGAACCGACGGCGGAGACGGTCACCGATTTCACCGTCGACGCACCCGAGATGGACCGTGCGGGGAAGCCCTCCGTCACCGTCCGTTTCGGTGGCGTTTCCGCCTACTATACCATCGAAGTCGTCGAGGCGCATGTCCGCAGTTGCGTGGGCATTTCCCTCGATGTCGCCGCCGTCCGCAGGACGTTTACGGCGGGGGAAGCCTTCGAGTGCCGCGGCCTCTCCGTGCACGCTCGGTTCGACAGCGAGCCGACTTCCGAGGAAGTTTTCGACTACACCGTCGAAGCCCCCGCGACGGATACGACGGGCGAAAAGCAGGTCATCGTCCGCTACGGGGATTTCGTGGAGTGCTACTTTATCGAAGTCGTCGCCGCGAAGAAGCGCACCCTCGTCGGGATCGATCTCGACCTCGACAATGTCCGTGCCGACTTCCTCGTCGGGGAGCCCTTCGATCACAGCGGGCTTGCCGTCATCGCGCGTTACGATGAAGAGCCCTACGCCGAACGGGTCACCGATTTCACCGTGGAAGAGCCCGACCTCACCGAGAAGGGCATCAAGAACGTCGCCGTGCACTACGGCGATTTCGTGCAGACCTATCCCGTTTTCGTCGCCGAAGGACGCGCGCTCGTGGGCATCACCCTCGATCCTTCCGTCGTCCGCCGCGAATTCGCCGTCGGGGAAGCGTTCGATTGCGCCGGGCTCATCGTCACGGCGGATTACGACGCGGAACCGTATTCCGAGGCCCTTTCCGATTACGAAGTGCAGGCTCCCGACCTGAGCGAAGAAGGGGAGAAGGAAGTCAAAGTGAGCTACTTCGGCAAGACGGCTTCCTACACCGTCAACGTCGTCCGTCCCGCCGTCGTCGAGCCCACCGAGGAAGAGGGCGTTATCCGCTACGACAAGAGCTTCACCGCCCGCCTCATCCAATCGAGCGACGAGATCAAACATTGGTACACCCTCATCAAGAACGAACTGCTCTCCTACCGCAAGGTGAAGGACCGCATGAGCTGGAAGAAGGAGACGTACCGTTTCGAAAAGGAGAACATCGCCAAGTTCGGGTTCCGCGGCAACACGCTCTGCCTGTTCGTCGCGCTCGATCCCACCGAATTCGCCGAATATGCGGACGGAAGATATAAGATCGAGGACGTTTCCGCCAACAAGTCGTTCGAGGATACGCCCTGCATGTACCGCATCAAGAACGAGATGCGCGTGAAGCGGGCGATCGAGCTCGTCGGCATTCTGATGGAACGCAAGGGCGCGGAGCGGTACGAACGGGACGCGGAGGATTATTACCTCCCTTACGAAGGCATCCGCGAATTGGTGAACAAGGGGCTCGCCAAGCGGCTCATCGTCGTGAACGAGGGCTTCGAGGGGATCTCCGAGGCGGCAGACGAAGCCGCGGCAGCCACCGCGCCGACGTTCAGAAAGACGGAGACGGTCGTCGCGCCCGTCCTTCTCGAAGAAGAAGAATCCGTCGAGGGCGGCACCCTCCGCTACGACAAGAGTTTCCGCGCCAAGGTCATTCAGGCGGACGACGATACGAAGAGATTCTACTCCGCCATTAAGAACGAACTGCTCTCCTACAAGAAAGTGCACGATCGTTTGAGCTGGAAGCGCGAGACGTACAAGGCGGCGGGCGAATGCGTCGCGAAGGTCGGTTTCCGCGGCAGTACGCTCTGCCTCTTCCTTCCGCTCGATCCCGCGCAGTACGCCGATACGAACTATAAGGTCGAGGACGCTTCCTCCAACAAGTCGAGCGAAGATACGCCCTGCCTCTTCCGCATCAAGAACGACAAGCGTCTCCGCCAATCCTTCGACCTCATCGCGCAGGTCATGGGCGACCGCGGGCTTGTGCGGGTCGAACGCCAAGAGGAGGATTTCGCAGAACCCTATCGCGACATCGTCAAACTCATCGAAGAGGGGCTTGTGCGCCGCAAGGTCACGACGAAGGAAGAAGAGAACGCCGCATTCGGTAAAAAATAATTCGGGGAAGGGCTATGCAGAAAGGGCAACAAAAACGTTCGATCCTCGTCGTTGACGACTCCGAGATGAACCGCTCCATTCTGGCGGATATGCTCGCGGACGAATTCAGCGTGGAGGAAGCGGAGGACGGCGAGGCGGCAATTTCCGTTCTTTCGGAGCGCGGGGGCGACTTTGCTCTCGTCCTTCTCGACATCGTGATGCCGAAAAAGGACGGCTTCGAAGTGCTCGCCGAGCTCAACCGCACCCGCCTCATCGAGGAACTGCCCGTCATCATGGTCTCGGCGGAGACGGCTCCCTCGCAGATCGAACGGGCATACGAACTCGGCGCGACGGACTTCATCATGCGTCCCTTCGACGCGTCCATCGTCCACCGCCGTGTGCGCAACACCATCTTTCTGTACGCCAAACAGCGCAAACTCATCGATATCATCGAGGCGCAGATCGACGAGAAGGAGCAAAACAGCAGCCTCCTCGTGGATATATTGAGCCACCTCGTCGAATTTCGGAACGGCGAGAGCGGACTGCACATCCTGCACGTCCGCACCATTACCGACTTTCTCCTCAGAAGGCTCGTCCGCAAGACGGACCGTTACCCGCTCTCGGAGGAGGAGATCTCGGTCATCGCCATGGCGTCCGCCCTGCACGACATCGGCAAGATCGCCATCGACGACAAGATCCTCAACAAACCCGGCAAACTCACGGATGAAGAGTATGCCATCATGAAAACGCACAGCATGATCGGCGCGACGATGCTCGAAGGGCTCGTTTCCCACAAGGATAACCCGCTCGTCGAATACGCCTATCGGATCTGCCGTTGGCACCACGAACGGTGGGACGGCAGGGGATATCCCGACGGGTTGAAGGGGGACGAGATCCCCATCTCGGCGCAGATCGTCTCGCTCGCGGACGTATACGACGCTCTCACGAGCGAACGGGTCTACAAACCGCCGCTCACCCCCGAAAAGGCGAAAGAGATGATCATTTCGGGGCAGTGCGGGGCGTTCAACCCCTTGCTCCTTGAATGCTTCTCGGAGGAATTCGAGAGCCTGAAAGAACACCTCGCCCGCGGCGAAGAGGGCATTTCGACCCGCCGCGAGATCAAAAACTATGCCGACGCCGCGCTCCACTCCAAGGGGCCGAGCGCGTCCGAACGCACCTTGCGCCTGCTCGATTACGAGCGCATGAAATACAACTTCTTCGCCGAACTTACCGAGGAGATCCAATTCGAGTACAACGTTGCGGAAAACATCCTCAAACTCTCTTCGAGGGGAGCGGAGCTGTTCGGCGTAACGGAAGAGATCGTCGATCCCGCAAAGGAACCCAACTTTCGGGCGTATCTCGGGGAGGGGTGGTTCTCCAAACTCTCCGATCGGTTTCGCAAACTCTCGCCGTCCCATCCCGATTTCCGCCACGAATGCGAACTGCGCATCGGCGGCAACCCCCGTTGGTACAATCTCATCCTGCGGGCGGTATGGACGGACGACGTGGAGCCGACGATCGAGAGCGTCATCGGCAAGCTTGTCGACGTGCACGATACGCACATCGCCCTCAGCGAACTGCGCGAGAAATCCATCCGCGATCCGCTCACGGGGCTTTTGAACCGCGAGGGGGCGGCGGAGGAGCTGAAAGAGAAATTCAACGATTTCCCGCACAAAAAATATGCCGTCGCCGTGTTCGATGTCGATTCGTTCAAGAGCGCGAACGACGAATACGGTCACCTCTTCGGCGATAAAGTGTTGCAGGAAGTCTCTGAACGGCTCGTCCACGGCACGAGGGTACACGATCTTTGCGCCCGCATCGGCGGCGACGAATTCCTCATCGTATTCGAGTACGACGCGGATATCCGCCTCATCATCTCCCGTGTGTTCAAATCGCTCTGCGGCAAGGTGGGGGAATTCGACCTTACCGTGAGCATGGGCGTTGTCGAGATGACCGAAAAGGACCAGAACTTCCCCGAACTCTTCCGCATGGCGGACGTTGCGCTGTACGCCTCGAAGAACGCGGGCAAGGCGAGATACAATTTCTACGACCCTTCCATGGAGGCGATCAAATGACGATCCGTGAATGTTACGAAGCCCTCGGCGGCGATTACGACGATGTGATCGGGCGGCTCAGGAGCGAACGCTTGGTGGAGAAGTTCGTCTTGAAGTTTCCCGCCGACGGAAGTTTCGATCTCCTTCTCCGTTCGATCGCGGACGGCAACGCGCAGGAGGCGTTCCGCGCCGCGCATACCATCAAGGGCGCGTGCCAGAACTTGGGTTTCACCGCCCTCGGGAACGCTGCCGCCGCCCTGACGGAAGTGCTTCGCGGCGGGGCACTCGTCGGCTATGAGGCATATCTTCCCGCCGTCCAAGAGAGCTATGCCCGCACCGTTGCGGCGATCAAAGAGTACGAAGCGAGCCTTTGAGGAAAACAACAAGAGCGAAGCTATGGCTGAAAAGGAAAACAACAAGAGCAAAAAGATCGGATTTTTGAATCTGATCATGGGCGAAAAGAGCCTGTTTGCGACGGTGATTCTCATCATTCTGATCATCGCCAGCCTTGTTTCCGCCTACTTCGGATGCTCTCGGATCGTGTACGACCGCGCCTATAAACAGCTCGAGGACGCGGCGAACACGGTGAACGATCAGGTCCGCTCCAAATTCGAGCGCGACAAGCAGGTCCTCGAAGCGACGGCGGAGATCATCGCGGCTTCGTCCGCATTCGACAAAGAGGATATCGGTGCTGACGAATTCAGCACGGAACTTGTAGACTATATCAAAAACGTCGCGCCCATTCAGAGCATGATGAATCTCCGCATCTACACATCAAACGGAGATGTCTTTCTTCCCGACGAAGGGCTCAACGAATCCTTCAAGATTCCCAAGGTAGCCTACGATCAGCTCGTCCCCTTGGTGGAGGCGACAGGCGATTTCATCTCCTCGCGGGAGGTCAGCAAGCGCACGGGGATGGAGGGCGCACAGATCGTACAGCAGTACGTTCCCGTCCGCCGCGGCGACAAGGTCGTGGCACTCCTCTGCGGCGTGACCGACCTTGCGGGGCTCCCCAAACTGCTCCGCGTGAACAATATCTATAACGGAAACGCGAACGCGGCGATCGTCGACGTGAAGTCCGAAAAGGACAGCGGCAACGAAGCCCAGAAGTACGAGATGATCATGGACACCGTGCAGACGGGTATGGACGGGTCGAAACAGCTCGGCTACTTCACCGATTATCTCGGCTTGAAGATCCGCGGGTTCAAGTCGGTTGAGGACTTCCAAGCGGACGTTGTGGGCTTTGGCACGGGGAGTGCGCAGGTCTGGTCGGCAGAGGAAAAGGAGTGGATGTACCTCTACTATAAACCGGTCGGCGGTTCCGCCACGAGGTGGAGCGTCATCGTCTCCGTTCCGAAGAGCGTCGTGTTCGCCAACGTGAAGAACGTGCAGATCGTTTTCGTCGCGATCGGTTCTGTCGTCGCCGTCGCCCTCGTCCTGTATTTCCTCTGGATCAGGAAGAACGCGAAGGACGCGATCGAAAAATCGGTGGAGCGTGCCGTCCTCGAAGAAAAACTCGTAAAGGCGGAGGCGGCGGAACGCGCCAAGACGGCGTTCCTCTCCAATATGTCCCATGATATCCGCACCCCGATGAACGCCATCCTCGGCTTCACGGCTCTCGCGGAGACCAACATCAACGACAAGGAGAAGGTGCAGGATTACCTTGCGAAGATCCTCTCCTCGGGCAATCACCTTCTCTCCCTCATCAACGACATCCTCGATATGAGCCGCATCGAGAGCGGAAAACTCAATATCGAAGAGAAGCCCTGCTCCATCTCGGATATCTTCCGCGACCTTCGGAATATCATCCAAACGCAGGTGAAGGGCAAGCAGTTGAACTTCTTCATGGACACCCTCGACGTTGTCGACGAGGAGATCTGTTGCGACAAGTTGCACGTCAATCAGATCCTTCTGAACCTCCTCTCCAACGCCATCAAGTTCACGCCCGCGGGAGGGTCTATCTCCCTCACCATCCGCCAAAAGGCGGGTGCGCCCACGGGGTACGGGGCGTATGAGATCAGGGTGAAGGATACGGGCATCGGCATGGCGGAAGAGTTCGCCGAACACATC
>CANPWF010000095.1 GCA_947581885.1 uncultured Clostridia bacterium | reverse complement strand
CCGTCTTTCCCACCCCCGTGGGGCCCAAAAACAGGAAGGAACCGATGGGGCGGGCGGGGTCGGAGATGCCCGCGCGGGCGCGAAGGATCGCCTCGGAGACCTTCTTCACCGCCTCGTCTTGCCCGACGACCCTCTTATGAAGATCCTCTTCGAGACGGAGGAGTTTCGCCCGCTCCCCCTCTTTGAGTTTGGTGGCGGGAATGCCCGTCCAGCGGGAGACGATGCGTTCGATCTGCTCTTCGGTGACCTCGTCGCGCAGAATGGAATTTTCGCCATGTTTGTAGCTTTTGAGCTTGGCTTCGAGGGCGGGCAGTTCGCCGTATTCGATGCGCCCCGCCTCTTCATAGTCCCCCTTCGCCTTCGCCGATTCGAGCTCGCCGCGGAGATGATCGATATGCTCTTTTGTCTCCTTCTCGGCGCGGATCGCCTTCTTTTCGTCCTCCCACTGCGCCATGGTCGCGTCGAAGTGCTCTTTGAGCCCCGCGAGCTCCTTTCTGATCGTTTCGAGACGGGCGGCGGAGAGCGCGTCCGTCTCCTTTTTGAGGGCCTTTTCCTCCACTTCGAGCTGAATGATACGGCGGCGTTCGGCATCCATTTCGGCGGGCATCGAATCGATCTCGGTGCGGATCATCGCCGCGGCTTCGTCGACGAGGTCGATCGCCTTATCGGGGAGGAACCGATCGGTGATGTAGCGGTTGGAGAGGGTCGCGGCGGCGACCAATGCGTCGTCGTGAATGCGCACGCCGTGGAAGATCTCGTACCGCTCTTTGAGCCCGCGAAGGATGGAGATGGTGTCCTCGACGGTGGGTTCCCCCACCATGACGGGTTGGAAACGGCGTTCGAGGGCAGCGTCCTTTTCGATATATTTGCGGTATTCGTCCAAGGTCGTCGCGCCGATGCAGTGCAGTTCGCCGCGGGCGAGCATGGGCTTTAAGAGGTTGCCCGCGTCCATCGCGCCCTCGCTCTTCCCCGCCCCGACGACGGTGTGCAGTTCATCGATGAAGAGGAGAATTTTCCCCTCCGATTTCGCGATCTCCGAAAGCACGGCTTTGAGGCGTTCCTCGAACTCGCCGCGGTACTTCGCCCCCGCGATGAGCGCACCCATATCGAGGGAGAAGAGGGTTCGATCCTTCAACCCTTCGGGCACGTCGCCCGAGACGATGCGCCGCGCCAGCCCTTCGGCGATCGCCGTTTTGCCGACCCCCGGTTCCCCGATGAGCACGGGGTTGTTCTTGGTCTTGCGCGAGAGGATGCGGATGACGTTGCGGATCTCCTCGTCCCTGCCGATGACGGGCTCCAACTTGTGCTCGCGGGCGCGTTTGGTGAGATCCACGCCGTACTTTTCGAGGGCTTCGTAGGAATCCTCGGGGTTGTCGCTCGTCACCGTTTGGTTGCCGCGCACCTGCTTCATGCCCGCAAGGAACTTCTCCTTGGTGAGCCCGAAGCGGGAGAAAAGCGCGGAGAGCCCCTGCTCGGCGTTGTCGAAGAGGCACAAAAAGAGATGTTCGACGGAGATGTACGCGTCCTTCATCGAGGAGGCGAGCTTTTCCGCCTCGGCGAGGGTGCGCTGAAAGGCGGCGGTCGGGTAGATGTTCCCCGCGGCGGCACCCGAAACGCGGGGCAGTTTTTCGATCTCCTCTCCCGCGGCGCGGGAAAGCCCCTCCGCATCGATGCCCGCGCGGAGCAAAATACGATAGACGATGCCGTCCTCATTCATGAGGGCTTCCGCAAGGTGCAACGTCGTGAGCTCGGCGTTCCCGAGCTCCTGCGCCCTCGCCTGCGCCCCTTGGATAACTTGAACGGATCTTTGGGTGAAACGATCGGAATTCATCTTTCACCTCCTTGCCCTTTTATTATACCGCAAAGCGGAAAACCTCAAACAGGCAGAAAAAGGACCCCTCCGCAAAATCGGATGCAGAGGGGCAAGAATTCTAAAAAATGGGGACATGGGGTGCGATTTTTATTCGTCGAAGGGGTAATATTTCCTCTCGCCCGCAACCACTTTCGCGGTGCCGTTGAAAAAATCCCCCGCGCGGGAGAGGAAGGAATTGTCCTCGCTCTCGCGGACCGCCACCGTAAAGCGGGGAACGTCCGAAAAGGTGCGGGAGACGACGTTCTCCTTTTCGAGAAAACGGAGCGCGGCGTTCACATCCGAATAGCTCACCGTGAGTTCGTACTCGATACAAGGGGCGAACGTGCAGATCTTCGAAGAGGAAAGCGTCTCGGCGGCACAGCCCGCATAGGCGCGGGTAAGCCCGCCCGCTCCGAGCTTGATCCCCCCGAAATATCGCGCCACGGCGATGATACTCTCCCGAAGGGACTGCGCCTTCAATACCCCTAATATCGGCATGCCCGCCGTGCCCTGCGGTTCGCCGTCATCCGAAAATCGCTGCAAGTTCCCCGTTTTGTCCGCCACATACCCGTAGCAGACGTGGGTCGCGAAGGGGTGTTCGCCGCGCACTCTCATAAGGAACGCCTTCGCTTCCTCTTCCGATTTAACGCGCCCGATATACGTCAGAAAGCGGGAGCGTTCGATGATCTTCTCGCCGAAGTTCTCCCCGAAAACGCCGCGGTATTCGTTCATTTCAGCCTGATTTTGAGGTGCACTTTCTTTCCCTTGTGCAGAACAAATTCCGCGGGAAGGGACATCGAAAGATCGGTGACTTTCTCTTCATCGACGGAAACGCCGCCCTGCTCGATGAGCCGCCGCGCCTCGCCGTTGGATTTTGCAAGCCCCGCCGCAACGAGCACGCCCACGATGGAATCGGCGGAAATCTCCTTCACCGAGAGTTCCCCTTCCCCCCCGAAGGCGGCACGGGCTTCTCTTTTCGCCCTCTCCGCTTCCTCCTCGCCGTGGACGGTGCGGGTGAGCTCGAAGGCGAGCCGTTCTTTGGCGGCGTTCATCCGTTCGTCCCGGTAGCGGCAGAGTTCTTCGATCTCTTCCATCGGGATGAAGGTGAGGAGACGGAAGCACTTCTCCACGTCGCTGTCGGCGGTGTTGCGCCAATATTGATAGAATTCGTAGGGGGAAGTCTTGTTCTTATCCAGCCACACCGCGCCCTTCTGCGTTTTGCCCATCTTCTTGCCCTCGCTCGTGGTGAGAAGTTCGAACGTCATCGCAAACGCGCTCTTGTGCTCTTTTCTGCGGATAAGGTCCGCCCCCGCAAGGATATTGCTCCACTGATCGTCGCCGCCGAGCTCCAACGAGCACCCGTACTTTCGGTGCAGAACGAGGAAGTCGTACGCCTGCATGAGCATATAGTTGAATTCGAGAAACGAAAGCCCCCTCTCCATTCTCGTTTTGAAGCACTCGGCGGTGAGCATCTTGTTCACCGAGAAGTACACGCCGATCTCGCGGAGGAAATCGACGTAGTTCAAATTCAGAAGCCAATCGGCGTTGTTGACGATGATCGCGGCGTTCTCCCCTTCGAAGCGGAGAAAACGGGACATCTGCGTCTTGAAGCACTCCACATGGTGGGCGATCGTCTCCTTCGTCATCATCGCCCGCATGTCCGTTCTGCCAGAAGGATCGCCGATCATCGCCGTCCCACCGCCGATGAGGACGATGGGCTTGTGCCCCGCGTCCTGCATGTGTTTCATGGCAACGAGCTGCATGAAGTGCCCCACATGGAGGGAATCCGCCGTCGGGTCGAATCCGATGTAGAAGGGCACGCTCTCCCGCCCCAAGAGGTCGTAAAGTTCGTCCTCATAGACGGTCTGTTTGATAAATCCCCGCGCACGCAGGGTGTCCATTACGTTTGGCATAGTTCCCCTTTGGTAAAATCAAAGTTTTGCGATGATCTCTTTCCGCTTTTCGGCGTATTCTTCCTCGCTGATGAGCCCCTTCTCGCGGAGCCGCGCGAGCTTTTCGAGCTGTTCCTCCGCGTCCTTGGAAGGGGCGGCGGGAGCCTCGGAATGCGTCTGCGTCTCGTACGTCCCTTGGATGAAGTCCTCGTCCGTTGCGGAGAGGGCGGCGGTGTCACCGCGGAGGGCGGCGCGCATCCTGTCTTTATGCAGCATGTTCATGAGGAGCGACCAAGAGACGAGTGTCCCCACGGCGGCAAGGATGCCGACGACGAGCACGGGCATATGGGGATCGAGCGGCACCATGATGGTATCCGCCTCGCGGTACAAGTTCCCCGTGAAGAACGCCCCCGCGATCCAGCTCACCCAAATATCGGTGAGGAAGGTGCAGATGTAGTTGATGATGCGGATCGCCTTGTGCTTTTGTTTATAGCGGATGATGCTCGCCGTCACGATCGAGGCGACCCCCACCTGCACGGAGAAGAGGATGGAGAAGGTCAAAAACCCGAGCGGGCCCGTCTTTTCCTCCACGCCCGCCTGTTCGCCCGTCGCGTTCTCCGAAGTCTTTACAATGAGGGCTTTGAAGGTATCGATATGCACGACGAACACGGCGACGATCCAAAGGAGCACGCAGAGCCCGATCGCGAGGAAGAACGCAAGGCAAGCGTATTTCTGCCGCTTGGAAGGTTCGCCTCCCTCTTGAACGCGCTTTTTCTCCCGTTCCGAAAAGTATACCCAAGGCAGACTGCAAAGCCCCCCTCCGCATACGGCGACGATGACGAGGCAAATCTTCAACACCCAGCTCTGCACGTTGGGGTTTTCCGTAAAGAAGGGAAGAAGATAGTTGAGAAGCACCAAGATAGCGGCGAGCGCGAGGAAGGTGATCGAAAGCCCCTGCACGAGACGGTAGTACTTCGATTTCGGCTCGCGAAGGGCCCTGATCTCGTCCGCATTCCGCGTGGAGTTCGTCCGCATGAACAGATCCAAAAATCCCATGTTCCCTCTCCTTTATTCCGTATTTATGCTCCTATCTTACCATGAACATACGAAAATTGCAAGCATTTCGGAAAATTTCGGACTTCTTACCCGAAAATGCCCTTGCGGGGGCGGATGTCCTTTACATGGAATCCCGCGTCCTCCACGCAGGATTTGAGCTCTTCGTCGGGAAGTTCGCTCTCAACGAACACGATCCCCTTTTTGAAGTTCGCCTTCGCGCCCGATACGCCTTGCAGCAGGAGGAGTTTCCGCTCGACGCGTTCGGCGCACTTTTTACAGCAAAGATCCTCGATCTCGATCACTTTTTTCATGGGGAAATTATACCACAGGCAGAAGGAAAATGTAAAGAATTTTCATGCCCGAATATTTGACAAACGCCCATGGGTTCGGTATAATAAGGTGAAATTCCCGATAACGGGAAGTTCGGAGGCAAAGTATGCGTGCACTTGCGATCAACGATATTTCCTGCGTGGGGAAATGCTCCCTCACCGTAGCCCTGCCCGTCCTCTCCGCCTGCGGAGCGACGGTCGATATCCTCCCCACCGCCCTGCTCTCCACCCATACGGGCGGGTTCACGGGGTACACCTTCCTCCCCCTCGACGACGAGATGAAGAAAATTTGCGACCATTGGGAAACGCTCGGCTTGAAATACGACGTGATCCAGAGCGGATACCTCGGGAGCCGCGCCCAAATCGGGTTCGTGAAAGAGGTGAAAAAGCGGTTCCTGAAAGAGAACGGGCTCTTCGTCGTCGACCCTGTCCTCGGCGACAATTTCACCTTCTATAAGGGGTTCGACGAGGCATTCGCAAAGGAGATGCTCTCCCTCTGCGCGGAGGCGGACTATATCCTTCCCAACGATACCGAGGCCTATCTTCTCACGGGGGAACGGGACATGAGGAAGGCTTTGATCGCGCTTTCGAAGGTCTGCCCGCACCCCGTCATCACGGGCGCGGACGAGAAGGACGGGTACTTTTTGTACTACTACGAAAACGGGGAAAAGAGGCTTCCCCTCAAAAAGGTGGAGGGTTCTTTCCACGGCGCGGGCGACGTGTTCGCGGCGAGCTTTTCGGGCTGTATCGGCGGCGGGTTCTCCTTTGAAAGGGCCCTTTCCCTTTCGGCGGAGTTCTGCTACCGCTCCATTCTTCGCACGGAAAAGGAAGTTCCCGATAAAAAATACGGCATGAATTACGAGAAGGAGCTCTCCGTTCTCACCGACGCTTTCAAAGAATAGGGAATTTTCTCGGAAGGCTTGCATTTTTGAAGAGAGCTGTGCTATAATAAGATAGACGCCTGCGGTGTACGGAACTCGGGAAAAACGTAATCCACAGAGTAAATTCGGGAGCGCGTGTCGGCGGGGATAGACGAGGTCTGATTTATCGGAAAGGTCGAGACTTCGCCGCAGCGCACCCACCTACGATGACGCGGGTTAACCCTTTTTCGAGTCGCGGCACATGCGGACATCCCTTTTTTGTTTTTTCGGTCGGGCTTTCGGCCCGCTCCCTTTTCGCCCCCTCGGGCGATTTTTTTGTTGCGGCTCCTCCTCTCTCGGCTCCCCCCGTTCTCAGGGACACCGCGCCGCCCTTGTTCTCCTCTCCCTCTCGGCTCCCCCGCCCACCTGAGCGTAGTCGAGAAATCTCGCACGGCTCCCAACGCACATGTACGTATGGAGGGTGGCGGGATCCTTCACTTCGTTCAGGATGAGGTGCGAGTGGCGTACTCTTTCCCCGTTCCCCTTGGCTCCCCCGCTGGGGGAGCTGTCACGGCTGCCCTTGCCGTGACTGAGGGGGTGTCGATAGTACGCAACTGTATAATCACGTCACCCTGAGCAGCCGCTGTCCTTGCGGCGTGTCGAATGGGTCACCGCAGTTTTAAGACATAAGTCTAAGGTGATTCCTACTTCGCGCAAGGACGCGCTCGTGCCGCCCAAGGAATGAACAGAATAAGGCGGGGCGA
>CANPWF010000094.1 GCA_947581885.1 uncultured Clostridia bacterium | reverse complement strand
CCTACCCTCCCCCCGCCGAGAGGGAATAAAAATCCTTATCAAGTTATGAAAAATTTTTGCAGAAACATATTGACAGGGCAAATATTTTGTTGTAAAATCTAAATGCTATTTGTATAGGTATCACTATGCAACGGCGAAAAACTCTATAAGAAGGGGGAAAAGTATGAGGAAACTCAAAACACTGCTGATCCTGATGTTCGCGGCTTGCCTTTCCTTCACGTTGTTTGCCTGCGGTGGCGGCGACGATGATGACGACAGCGGCAAGTCCCTGAACCTTCTCAGCGGCGACCAAATCGAGCTTACCGATGCGGATACGCAAGACACGTTCAATACGAAGATGCAGACGTATAAGCTCACCGGGCGCAACGATGAAGGCCGCGTAGACATCCTGGGTAGCGAATGCGACATAACGGGCACGATCAACTTCGGTGAGATCGACCGTTATACCGTTACGTTCAAACCGAGAGAAAACAACGAAAACGGCGTTACCGCCGACGTCGTTGTCTCCATCGATCACGACTGGGGCGCACCCGATGCCACCGGCAAAGAGGTGTGCTCGCACGACGGCGCGACGAGGATCACCAAGGATGAAGATATCGCCATCCACTACGGCGGCTTCCACTACGGCACGGGCGCAAGCACCGAGCTTGGGCGCGATCCCAATGCGGAAACGGCGCTCCCGAAGGTGCTCCTCACCGAGGAACAGGCGTCTAATATCGGTCTGCATGCGGAGAACAGCACCGCCGCCGAATTCAAGGACGCCGCGGGCATCAACGAGGGCGTTACCTCGTCCGGCCGCATCAAGGCCTTCGGGAAAGACGAGAGAGCAAATAAGGTGGTTCCCACCCTCACGGCGGGCGACCTTGCTCCCGGCATGTCCATCACCATCGAAGGTTACGCCAAGACGGACGCCGGCACCGACAATACCAACCCCGGCGGCCCTTGGAACGTTGTAAACGGCAACTGGAACGCACCTTCCTACGGTATCGCGGATCCCTACTCGCCGCTCTGCACCGAAGCAAACGGCGGCATCAATGTGGGTACTGCGGTCATCGTCCGTTCGGAAGGCTGGGTCCTCTACAACGGCATCGGCCAAGAGATCAAAAACACGCTCGGCGGTCTGCCCAAGTTCATCGAGGGCGGCAAGGCGACCGAGAGCGGCTCCACCGAGGACTCCAACTGCGCTTCTTGGGATAGAGCCACGAAGGATTTCCTGACGGGACAGGATGTTACCAACCGTCCCGCTTACACCTCTTCCGATTGGAAGAATTGGTGGGTGTACTCCGAGGGACAGGACCGTCACTCGCTCGACTCCTACCAGAGCTTCATCCACGTCCGCGTGACGTGGTCCTACCGCACCTACGGCGAGGGCGACGCTCAGGTCGGCATCATCGTGATCGACTCCGATTACCTCGATGAAGGCACGACGTTCCGTTCCTATATCAAAGTGCCCGCTGCAACGCGCGGTTCGTACAGAACGATCATTCACGGCGACTATTCCACGCTCCTCATCACGAAGACGGCCTATGTTGAGACCGAGACCGTGACGGATATGCAGGTAAAGGGCCTCAAAGACGGCGCCGTTACCGAATATCTCGCGGGCGAGCAGATCGACGCGGGCTCCGTGTTCGATATGCAGGTGAAGTCCGAGCAGAACAGCGCTTGGCATGACGGCGGCATTGCCGTGACCAACGATATGCTCTACTACTACGTTGGCGAAGGCGCCACGTACGGAGAGGCGGAAGCGGCCGTCGAAACCGCGACCGATTGGGAAGCCGTAGGCGACCAGCCTCTCACCACGGACATGAAGATCTTCAAGCTCGTGCTCGAGCGTGCGGACGATACGTTCCACCGCATGGTCCCCGAGGCGGCTTGCAATGCGATCAAGATCACGGCGAACAACGTCGCGGGCGCAGTCGGCGACGAGTACAGCACCAACCTCAACAGCCGCGACCCGATGGCGGCGTACACTCGTGCGCTCGGCAAGGGCGAAGGCGAGGCGCGCTATGTCGACCTCACCATCACCAAGGCGCTCTTCCGCGCTATTCCCAGCGAAGAAGCGGGAAGCGGGCACACCTTCGATGGGCTCACCAATACGGAAGGTTACCTCTTCACGGCGATCCGCATCCTCGGCATCGGGGAGTTCGGCGAGATCACCGGCGAACAGAAGAAATCCGGAACGGTCAATGAGGAGACCTATTACTACACCTTTAAGCCGAAGGACGGCAATGATGTGCTCCTCGTTGTTGCCATCAAGGAGACGATGCTCGGCAAGCCGCTCACCATCGACGGCGTGCAGAATACGGATATCCGCATCACGTTCGGTACGGGCAGCCTCGGCTTCAAGGTGACGTCCTCCGTCAGCGGCAACAAGCCCACGCTCAATGCGGGCGGCGAAGTCACCATCGAGTATGTGGGACTTTCTTCCGGGACCAACTACTCGTTCGCGTTGAGGGCGGGCGACACCCAGTACGGTACGGCGAACACGGAGACGCTCGCCGCGCTCGCAGGCACGGACGGCACCATTTCCGCAGAGAATCAAAAGAATACCGCGCTCGGCACGTCGGGCGTCACGGTCACCTACTATAAGGTGGAAGGCACCAAGACGACCATCACATTCCAGTTCCCTGCGTTCGATTTCGCAACTTGGACCACCATGCCTTACATCCGCGTGGGGAGCGGGTTGCAGACGCTTGCAGAAGACTACATCGAGTACGATCTCGCCTTCACGGCGACGGCGGGCTCCGAGACGGCGGCGAACCAGAGCGAAGGCGGCGCGTACTTCTATGCGAAGGACGGCACGCTCTACTTCGTGACGGTTGCGAAGAAGATCACAACGGCGGGCGAGAAGGCCAACCTTTCCGACATTACGGGCGGCATTACCGCCAACATCAACAGCGGCAGTGCGGATACGGCGAAGTCCTTCAACCTCGGCTACAAGTATTCCGCGGGCACGCTGGCGTTTGCCGACGAGAGCCTCGGCGACGGATGCGCGCTCAAGACGATCATCCTCGAAAAGGCGTACGGCGACTACGGCGTCATCGCGGTCGCATCCGTGGATATCGCCAAAGCGACGGGATTTGCGGGCGACTTCGGCTTCCAGATCGGCGGCGTTGCGACCAACAATGGTCATTATTGGAAGTACAACGCGACGGATAAGAAGATCGAGTATGCGAAGATCGAGGGCGCGGGCGGAAAGACCGTTATCACCCCCGGCGACTGCTACACCACGGGCATCGTGGCATCCGAAGTGAAGGACGACGACAAGACCGTGTTCCTTGCGGAGTACACGGAAGTCGGCGGCCAGCACGAGGATAAAGTCGGCGGCGCCGAAGGCGGCGACGGCATCTGCGACCTTTGCGGCGCGACGATCACCAAGGACGTTGTGATGAAGGATTGGGGCGACGGATATACCGGCGCGGCCTACACCATCACGCCCGGCACGATCATCGATGTTGAGGGCAGCCTGAAAGACAGCGGTATTACGGATGTCGGCGGCAACTTCGGCCCGTTCGTATCCATTTTGATGAGCAACGGGAAGAACGGCAATGCGCGTTATTGGCTCCGTACCGATGGTTGGATCGTTTGCCACCCGACCGACGGTTGGGAGGGCGATGCGGCCATAGATGAAGGCCCCGGCAACGTGGAGGCGAACAATACGCCCGTTCTCAATCAGAACTTCTACACCTCGCTTGCATACAACACCCTGAACGGTGCGCAGACGACGGACGGTACCGCCATCGACACCGCGACCCTCGGCGATTATCTTGCCGGCAAGAGCTTCCGCTACATCGTCTCCTTCATCGGCACGACGATCAAGGTGGAATTCAACTACTACAACCCCGATGGAACGCTTTCCCTCAGCTACTATGTGGAGATCCGCAACGTTACAGTGACCTCCGCGACCGTGCAGTTCATCAGCGACGAGCTGACCTTCCTCAAGAACGACGGCAAGATCACGGTTGCAGAGTCCACCGTGAACAAGTCGGTCATCGATGAGGTCGAAGCGGCGGACGTCACGGTACCCGGCACCGGATCGGGGACGACCCACACCGCTCCCGCGAACGTCACGTTTGCGACGGCGGGCTTCGATGCGGACGGCAACGCCAAGATCACAGCGACCGGTATGGCGGCGAAACAGGATAAGACGTACTACATCGCGTTCAGGGTCACCTTCTCGCAGGCCCTTGCCGATACCACAACGCCGGCGCTCTTCCAGGCAGACGGCACGGCCGCGTATGCGGACGGTTACGTCAACCTCAACCCCGCCAGAACGGAACTCTCCGTCTACGTGCCCGTCAAGGCGACGACAGGTTCGTTCCTCATCAAGTTTACCAACTTCAAGGCTTCCACGATGCAGAGCGATATCGTGGTTGACCTCGGCGCACTCGGCGTCTCCGACGTCGGCGCGACGCTCACCGCTACCGGCCTCAACCTCGGCGAAAGCACCTTCACGATCGAATACACGGGCGTGCAGGGGACGGATAAGTTGGTCATCGGCGACACCGAAAAGGCCCTTTCCGAAATCGGCCCCACGGACGTTGACCTTGGAAACGGCCTGAAAGTCAAGGCGGCGCAGGCATTCTCGGGCACGGGAGCCAAGCTCACCTTCACCAAGGCGGCGGCGGATCTTACCAAGGCCATCCCCGGCTATGAGATCAGGCTCATGAGAGGCACAGCGCTCGTTGCGATCAACGAAGTTGCGCCCGCCACCAAGCCCGCAGGCGATACGAAGATCGATAAGTCCGACTGGTACGCAAGGGCAAACGGCACCACGCTCTACCTGTACGCCAACAAGACGAGCGTCGACTCGCTTCCGTTCAACGTGAACGCGGGCCATGAGACCGACGTCGACAAACTCGGCGTTGCAGACCTCGGCTTCAAGGTCGAGGGCGGCGTTGTGAAGTTCGAGAATTACAGCACGCTCCGCTCCGCGATCACCGCGGTGTACACCGAAAACGGCACGGAGAACTCCCTCACGGTGTTCGTCATCGACCTCACCGGCCTCGGCGTAGAGGCGGCCACCCCTTATGGCTTCGCCATTGAGGACAGCTCTGACAAGACCGACAAGTATTACACGGTAGACGCTGACCGTGCCATTGCGGAGGCCGTGTCTAACCTCAGCGAGGCGGCAGATACCGTGGTCAAAGAGCACACCGCAACCGAAAACGGCATCACGGCGCGCCTTCCTTCGGGCGACAAAGACACTGCGACTTACTACGGCTATGTGGGAGTCAAGGGGCACACCTTCCCCGAGGGCGGCGGCGAGTGCACGAGCAGCGGATGCGATGCAGTCGGTTGGCAGGTGAGCGACGTGAAAGTCGGTAAGACGAACAACAGCGTGAACCTCGGCACCACCGGCGAACACGGCGACCAAAAGTCCTACAACCCCGATCCGACCGCGACGTTCCACGTCCTCGTCCAGGGCATGACCATCGTTGCGGAAGGCGAACTCACGTCGTCCACCGCGGCGAACGAAAACGGCATCGGCGCGTATCTCTATCCCGCCACGCAGACGACGCACGATTGGGACTTCTTCCGTATCGATAACTGGAACAATATCGCCGGCTCGGGTTCTGCTCAAGATCAGACGAAGGGCGTTGTTGAAGCATGGAAGTTCAACATTGCGAAGAAGACGTCGGTCACCGGCGCCACCAACGATTGGGCAACGATTTGCCAGATCAAGGCAAACGCGCACATCGTCGTGACTTGGGATTGGACCGCCGAAAAGACGATCGTCCTCACCATCACGATCACCAACCCCGATATGGGCGCAACGTACACCAATACGTACACCATCACCTCCTCGGCGGAAGGCGGCAACTTCGAGCAAACGAAGTATGCGATCGGCCTCGTGCCCGTCCTGGGCTCCTTCACCGGCAGCATCATGGCGTACGGACCCGCTTCGGTCGGCGCAGGGCAGGATAGTTGCAACCCGCAACTTCATACGCATGTCTACGATCCTCAAACCGATCGTTGCACGTGCGGCGCGTTGAAACCCGACCACAATCACGACTACAACTTGGCGGGAGATAAGGTAGCCAGCGGCAATGTGTACTGCAAGTGCGGCGAACTCAATCCCAACCATACCCATGAGTACACCGCATACTATGTATGCAAGTACTGCGGCAACGTGGAATTGACTTCCCTTGAAGCGGTTGAGACGACGGACGCGAATATCCCGACGACGGATTTCGGCGTGGGCGACTGGTGGGGCAACAATGCCAACACGAAGGTTTCTGCCTCCTCCGGGAACTTCTTCTACAAGTTCACGTTCGGTTGCGGTACCTGCAACGGCCACACCGGCGTACTCGAGGCATTGCTTGATGCCCCCGGCGACTACGGCAACGGGTACTTCGATTTCAGGGCGGATAATGAGACGATATGGGGCGGAGCGGTCGAAGCGACTTCTACGGCGCATTCGGATACACCCATCCTTAAAACATTCGGCACGCAACCCGAGTATGCAGAAGACGTTACCTACGTTGTGTACGCTTACAGAATTGATACGACCTTTGTGGTATGCTATCAGATTTTGAAGACGTCAACCGTGCAATGGACGGGTGTTGTTGTGGTAACGAACTTCCCGACGGGATCTCTTAGGATCGGTATTGGCGGATACACCTCAGGCATGACCAATCTGAAGGCTTACTCGGGCACGCTCGCGGCGAAAGACGTCGACTGACCCCCAACCCAACCTCACCTTGTGTGAGTGAACAGAAACCTCATTCCCAATTCACCCTCTCCCACTTCGTGGGGGAG